>PBMZ01000160.1 GCA_002722955.1 Planctomycetaceae bacterium
ATGTCCCACTCCATGTCGGCGTCGAATGTGAACAGATCGCCGTTCGCGTTCAAGGCGGCGTCGAATTGGTTGCGGAAGCCAACTGCGACCAGCTCCCAGTTCTTACCGTCGGGATCGATTCGTGAGATGAAACCGCCGGGAGCCGTCTTGCCTCGCATGAAGCCGCGACCGTGAGTCCGCGGGAGCAACAGGTCTTCATCCCAAACTTGAGGGACTCGCGATTCATTGAATTCCGTCAAGCTCGTACCGTTGCCACAAAGAACGTAAAGCGACTTCTTGTCCGGAGCGACCAGAATCGCGTGCGGCCCGTGTTCGCCGCCGCCGTCCAGTTTCCGAAGCGTTTCCAACTTGTCGACGTCGCCGTCACCGTCGGAATCCGTGACGCGATAGACACCACTTTCGTACTTGCCGCCACGATTCACGACGACATACAAGCTGTCGAACGCCCACAGCAGACCGTGTGCTTCACCGATGTCGACGTTGATTTTGTCGATGTGAAGCTTTTTGTCTTTGCTGAGGCTGGGCACGGTAACGTAGTACAGGCCCCCGTATTGATCGGAGACCACAAGCCGACCATCGGGCACGGTGCACATGTTGACCCACGAGCCTTGGACTGTTTTGGGCACTGTATGAAGCAACTCAACCCTAAACCCTTTGACAACCTTGATAGCATCGACGGGTGTTGCGGTTGGATCACGCAATTCTGTCGAGTCCTTCAAGGTCTTGGCAGTAACACTCGCCCAGGTTCCGCTGCCGAGCTTGCCAACAACTTGCGGCTGTTTCCAGTTCTTGTTTTTGAAGCCGACGGTCTTCCAACCCTTAGCGGATTTTGTGGAGCATTGCCAAGAGTTGTCGGAATTCAATGTCCATGCGGTGCGCCAGCCAGAGTCGATATCGAGTTTCAGCAACAGACCAGCGGGCCCCTTGCCAAGCTTCTCCGAATTGCGTCCCTCGACCGCGATGACGTGTTTCGTGTTGCCCTTCCCTTGGGCGAGGAGCGCGGAGATGTCTTTGAAGACTGGCTTTGACCAATCACCGTGTTGCAGGACTGCCGTGCCGTCAACGAAGACCTTGAGCTGATTGTCGCACGCCGCGTAGAGACGCGCGGATTTTACTGCACCGCGAAGTTGAAACTCTTTGCGGAAGTAGACGTTTTGAAAGAACTCGCCTTTGTCGTTCTTGAGCCAAATCCAATTCGGATTGTTCGCTGCGGCTTGAGCTGCGGGTTTTGTGTTATCTTTTTTTTTACCCGCGGGTTTCTTGAGGTGACGTAGCTTCACCTCCTTGAACTGAACTTTCATCGCCGGACCGCGGTGTACTTGCAAGGCAATAATGCCCTCGAGCTCGCGTTCCTTCGGATCGTCATCGGTCAACTCCATGGTCGTGACGCCATCGATCTTGTGAACGATGTGATTTCCTTTGGCCGTGATTGTGAGCGTGTGCCACTTCGTCAGGTCGATTGGTTTGATTTCGATGTCGAGCTTGCTGGTTTCTTTCTTCTTGCCGGGCAACGCGCGGACCTTTTGGCCTCGCTGAGCTAAGATGCCGCGACCGCGTTCATCGTACAGCATGCCAGTGAACTGCGGTCTCGAGTGAATGTCGGCTTGGTAACCTTTGACGACGAAGTCACCCGCGTCCTTGAGCTGAACGCTGCGATATTGAACGCCCGAATTGTTGCTGCCCTCGAGCCGAAACTGCGCGGAGAACTCGAAGTCGGCAACCTTGCCGTCCCAGATCAAGAACTGATTGTACTTCAGGTGCGCGGGCCCATTCGTCTTCCCGGTGATCGCCCCGTCTTCGACGCTCCACAGTTCGTCGTTGCCCTTCCAGCCTGAAAGGTCCTTGCCATTAAAAAGTGAGGTCCAACCATCTTCAGCCTTCACCGGCAATGCGATAGCGGTCAATACGAGAAGCAATACAAAGCGAGACACGTAGGTTACTCCTTGCGCTTTAGGCAACCAATTATCATCGAGTACAAAACGAGTTCTCAATTCATCGTAATAAAGAATCTGCGAGGCGTCACCTTAGCCGTGCCCAATCGTAGCCCGACTCTCTGAGTCGGCCCGCTCTATCGCCCGACTCGGAGAGTCAGGTTACGAAGATGTGCAATGTCAATCAGCCTCTAGATCGAGGTGCTCGGCGGCGGGGACTTGCTCTTTGACCTGTTTTTCGATGGCGTCGATTTCGTCGGCTAGCATGTCGATTAAGTCGTCGGCGTACTTGACGGCGAATGCTTTGAATTCATCGACGTCTTTGATATCGCCGTAGGCAGCTTCGAGTTCAGCCTGTTTCTTTTGGGCAAGGTACGCGCCGTCGAACTTCAAGTTGGCTCGGATACGATACGTCTCTGTGTCGAGCACGCGGGTTTGCATGTCGACGACTTTCTCGATGGCGGGATTGTCGACGATGATCTTTTCGATTTGCTCGCGTATGTGCGAAGGGATGCTTGCCCCGACCAGGAGTTCACGGTTGCGTGCGATTAGCCAAATCGCGACGGCTCCCAGGAGAACTCCGACAAGGATCGAGCCGATCGCGTCCCAATAGTGATGTCCGGTCACTGACGACAACACGATGGCGATCAAAGCGATGATGACACCGAGACACGCGGCGCCGTCTTCTAGCAAAACAGCGACTGCCGATGGATCGGCTTCTGTTCGTAAGTACTTCAGAAACGGTTTGCCGCCGGCTTGCTTCTTGATGGCTTGAATGGCAAGGCCCATGATCAACCCATCGACGGCAAGCGACACCAGCAGAACAACGACCGCCCAGAATATGTTGCCTTCACCCTCGTGCGGGTCCATCAGCGAATGCACACCGTGATAAATCGTGACACCGCAGCCAAGAAAGAAGATGCCCACTGCGGAGATCAACGCCCACACGTATTGCTCGGCCGCGTAGCCGTGCTCGAACATCCGATCAGGTTGCTTGCCCGAGCGGACGATTCCCACGTACAGCAAAATTTGGTTCAGCAGGTCCGCGACCGAGTGAATGGCCTCGGACAGCATCGCCGCGGAGCCCGTCAGTGCGAAGCCAGCGAATTTGATCACCATCAAGAAAGCGTTACCGGCCAAAGCGGAAAGAACGGCAAGCTTCGACCCACCTTGTGCCATCGATACTCTCCCTTGTGGAACGTTTTGTAGATTGAATCTCGCCGACGCAACGACATAAAATACGCTGGGCTTTGAGGACGAGTGTGCCACTGACTTTGTCAAGATTGTGGTCCTGCGACTCCGCTCGCAGGTGGTTCCGCGACGGAGTCGCGGGACCACGAAGAAGCTTTGCAAACGCGTGGCTGGGGACGAGTCTTCGAGCCCCCCGATGATATGTCAATCTGGGGGCTCGAAGACTCGTCCCCAGCCACCCGCAAGTAACCAAAGCCCGACGAAAGTGATCAATTGCGATCCCTCGTCCGAAAGGATTCTGATTGATGCCGATGGATTTGGATAGTCTGCTGCGAGAAAAGAAATTCACCAGCGAGGAAATCGACTGTCGCCGGCTAGAGATCCGCAACACCGTCTTAGACAAGTCGCGTTACGTCACGGAAGGCAACTTCGAGCGAATCCACAATCGCGACCTTGAACGACTTTACGAGTTGTACGATGAACGCTTCTTCGACGATCGAATCCGAGCAACTCTAGCCGCTCGCGGAGAGCCAATTTCGTTTCGCTTGTCGAGCCGAATGACTCGCATGGGCGGCAAGACCGTTCGGACAACGTACCGAATTCCACGCGGCAGAAAACGAGAAACCGAATTCGAGATCGCGATCTCCGAGACGCTGTTGTTTCAGACTTTCGAAGACATCGAGCGAGAGGTCGTCGTCAACGGTGTCACTTGCCGAGATCGCTTGGACGCCATGCAACGCATCCTCGAGCATGAACTGATCCACCTAGGTGAGCTGCTGATCTGGAACGACTCGGACTGCAACGCGCATCGGTTCTCGGGAATCGCCGCACGGCTATTTGCTCACACTCACACAAAACACCAGCTTGTGACACAGTCGGAAAGAGCCCTGAAGAAGTTCGGAATCACGCCCGGCAGCAACGTTCGCTTTCGTTTCGATGGGATCGAGTATCACGGTGTCGTCAACCGAATCACCAAGCGAGCTACTGTTCTGGTTGAAGATCGCGACGGCGAACTTTACTCTGATGGAAAGCGGTATCAGAAATTCTATATTCCGCTAGGGATGTTGGAGACTACCTAAGTCATGACGACGGTTACCTTGACGGAGCAAACTGACGAATCGCGGCTGCTGTCAGCGATGCAGCAGTATTGGGGCTACGATACGTTTCGCCCGCTGCAACGCGAGGCCATGCAGAGCGTCATGCAGAATCGCGATTCCGTCGTGGTCTTGCCAACCGGCGGCGGCAAGTCGTTGTGCTTTCAGGTGCCCGCACTTTGTCGCGACGGCTTGGCTTTGGTGGTCTCGCCGTTGATCTCCCTGATGAAAGATCAAGTCGACGCACTGCGAAGCTGTGGCGTCTCGGCCGCTTATATCAACAGCATGTTGACTTACGAAGAGCGCGTTGCTGTCTCGAACGACGTGCGAGCCGGGCGACTTCAACTCTTGTATGTGGCACCGGAAAGATTGCTACAAGAAAAGACGCTCGCGCTCCTCGAATCAACGGGAGGCATCAGTCTGGTTGCGATCGACGAGGCACATTGCATTAGCCAATGGGGTCACGACTTCCGTCCCGAATACCGAGCACTCAGCATTTTGAAGGATCGTTTTGCTGGCGCTGCCGTGCATGCTTATACGGCCACCGCAACGGAACAAGTCCGGCACGACATCGCCAACCAATTGGGCTTGAACGATCCCAACATCTTGGTTGGATCGTTCGATCGTCCCAACTTGATCTACAAAGTCGCTCGCCGATCCGGCCTGATGCAAAGATTGGCCGAAACCCTAGATCGCCACAACGGCGAATCGGGCATCATCTACTGCATCAGCCGTAAAGAGGTCGAGCGTATCAGTGCGTCGCTGAACGAACTCGGCTACAAGACGCGGCCTTACCACGCCGGAATGTCGGACGAGGCCCGCAAGCAAAACCAAGAAGCCTTCATCCAAGAAGAAGCGGACACGATCGTCGCAACGGTCGCCTTTGGAATGGGCATCGACAAATCAAACGTCCGCTACGTGATTCACGCCGGCATGCCCAAGTCGCTGGAACACTATCAACAAGAAAGTGGCCGCGCCGGCCGCGATGGCTTGGAAGCGGAGTGCTTGCTTTTCTTCTCGGAAGCCGACTACGTCACCTGGCAACGCATCATCCAAGACAGCGAACCGCAATCGCAGGGAGGAGCCATTCAATCTCTGCAAGCAATATCAAACTTCTGCACCAGCGTCGTTTGCCGCCACCGTTCCTTGGTCAATCACTTCGGGCAAGACTTCCCAGAGAAGCCGTGTAACGCCTGCGACATTTGCCTTGGCGATGTCGAGCTTGCGGCCGATCCGCTTGTCACCAGTCAAAAGATACTCTCGTGTGTCTACCGCCAAGGCCAACGCTTCGGCGGCGACTACACGGCCTTAGTCCTGAAAGGCTCTAAGGACCAAAGAATCCTAAGCAACGGTCACGACCAACTCTCGACCTATGGACTGCTGACAGACATCGATCGCAAAACGATTCGTGATTGGATCGAGCAGCTTGTCAGTCAAGGATTCTTGATCAAGGCCGGCGAATACAACGTCCTGCAGCTCACCGAGTCCGCTCGAGAAGTAATGCGTGGAGAAGTCACACCCGCGCTGCTAAAAGCCCGCAAGAAGACAAAAGAACGCGAATCAAAGATCGCCGCCGAGTCATGGGAAGGCGTCGATCAAGGTTTATTCGACGAGTTGCGCAAGCTTCGACGCGACTTAGCCGAAGACCGAGGCGTCCCCGCTTACATCATCTTCGGAGACGCCACACTACGCGACTTGGCTCGCAAGCGTCCTTCGAACTTGGGCAACTTCCGCAACGCCAAAGGAGTCGGTGAGAAGAAACTAAAGGACTTCGGAGAAGTCTTCGTCGACGCCATCATCAGTCACTGCCGCCAGCATGATCTGGACACCGACGTCGGCGCTTCCAAACCAAAAGTCGAGAAACCCAAACCAGCACGCAACATAGCCTCGTCATCAGCACTCCGTTCCTTCGAATACTTCCGCCAAGGCCTCACCATCACCGAAGTCGCCGCAAAGATGGACCGAGCCCCCTCGACCGTGACTGGTTATCTGTCCGAATTCATCCAACACGAAAAAGAAACCGACGCCACCAAGTGGCTCGACGAAGCCACAATCCGAGAAATCGACCGAGCCATCGAAGCCGTCGGCGACGAAAAGCTCAGCCCCATTTTCAATCACCTGGACGGCAAAGTGGAATACTCGGCAATCCGCATCGTATTGGCCTGTGCCCAAAACGCTCACGCTGAGTGACCGCAGTCAGGCGATCTGATAATAAGCTGGCGTGTGAGTTTTGATGTTGCGTTTCTAGCCCGGAGGGCGGCGCAACCTCTGCCGTGGCCGTAAGGCCACGGTTTAGACCTGATTTCATTACACAGCCCGGAGGACGACACAACATTACGGAGCTCGCACTCAATTGTGTGTCGCCCTCTGGGCTAAGGATCGATACTCATGAACAGGAAACCGTCAAGCATTGCTATCCGAGATGAGTGCCGTCCTACGCACCCGGTAGTTTGTAAAGCCGTTTTTCTGGAAACCACTAAGCAACTCATCGATGACGAAGATCATGTCAGATTCGTCAATCCGAAAAATCGGGGCACCATCCCATGTCGCCTCGTCAATGATCAATTGTTTGTCCGAGATGTGGTAAACAACGTTGTGGCATTCACTGCATTGAGACTTAATGGAAAGATTCATTGCCTTCCAATTGAGTCGGCAAATTGACTTTACCTGAAGTTCCCAAATCGGCGGTCCCGCATATGGTAGCCAAACACGACGTTTCGTCGTGTTTCTAGGATGTTTGGGCTTCTTAACCTTGGGATCTTGCCACATCCCAATCGCTCGAAACTCAAGCGACGCCGTTCGATCCTGCAGCATTGCACGGACACGGTCACTCACCAAGACTTCATTCGCAGCGCCATGCCACGTAAGGTCGCCAATAACATCCGAACCAGTGTCATACTTACCGACTGGCCATTCAATTACACGCTCAAATTCGCCGCATCGATGAACTCGACGACAAGTTGGGCAAGTCCAAAAGATGTCATCCGGAATTATAAGGTTTGCCCGCGCATAGTCCTCGCTTAATGGGTTGTCTCCAAGCGCATGTCCTTTTCTGTCCATGGCCCAATCCTTAGGCAAGTGTTATCAATCGCAAATGCCTCTGTAAAACGATCATGCTTGAGGCGACAACACACTCCGAAGACAGACCTTCTCGGCTCATGTCTGTCATGTTCCATCGTTTCATGTCGTCGGCTTCAGCTATTCCTTGCCCAACTCGACACCAAATTCATTTGCCAGCTCCTTCACAAACGGCTTGTGCTTCGACGGGACTCGGTCGTGCCAGCCGGACAGATATGCCTTGAAGGATTCGTTCTCTTCTTTGGGGCCAAGGTTGATGTACCTTACCGTTTGCCAAGCAGATGCATTTTTCTCGAACATCGGAAGCAATTTGACGGCGATGTATCCGTTTAATTCTCGCTGGCCTGCGCTTTCTTGGAGCTTAGATTCATGCTTCTTGTAGAACTCGGCAATCGTTGTCTTTTCAGTGTCCAGCTTGTTGATGCGGTTGGCAGCGTAGTTCGCCAACGCGGCTGAATAGGATGACCAGTTTCGATACGGAGGCTTCGTCTTCCAGGTCTCGCCCATCCGGCGTAGCGAGTACAACGAAGCGACCTCGCACAAGGTCTCTTCGAACCAGAGCTGCTGATTTGGGACGTTCCGATAATTGCAAAGAACATGGCAGAACTCGTGCGCGAACTGAAAGGCACATTGAGCCCACGCATTCGCGCCGGTGTCCAGTTTGACGATGTACTCGCGCCCGGCACCTCGTTGATAAAGGCTGATAGGGCCATTCTTTGAACGATGCACCTGAATGGGAGCCAATCCGTCCCCTGGTAGTTCCGCCCAGATTGCTTCCGCTGACGACAAGCAAACCTTCCTAATGTCTTCCAATTGCGAGCCTCCCCAATCTCCGGGAACTACCATCACCCGAAGTCCGTGGGAATCTTTACTCGCCGAGACAGTACTCTTCGGCACGTTCGCAATAGCACTTTGAATGCTGGCAATCACTTGGCGAAGCGCGCGATTCTCAGCCTCAAGCTCTGCGATTCGCTTCTGCAACTTCGCGTCATCGGCAAGTACAACGTCACCGAACAACGAACACACAAATGCAGTCATCAAGACGATCGATAATCGTTGAGCTGAAAGCATCTTATCAAATTGGCTATGCCGTTTAGGATTACAGACTAAAGCCATGAAGGACTCCATAAATGATGAATTGAAACGATGCAACGTCGCTCGGCGCATCTACAATATCGCTGCTTAATGGGCTACTCGAATGAACGATCGACTAGAATGCGCCGGTGTTCTTCGACCTTATCCCAAAGCTTGAGTTCCAAACAATCGGAATCGTTGTCAACCATATCTCGCAATTGAGGCAGAGTTTCTGGTGCCTCTTGCAAGCAATTCATGATTTCATGCACTACTTCGAGGCGCGTGATCTTCCCATCCTTGTACAACGCTAAGGCATGGAAAACCG
Source organism: Planctomycetaceae bacterium (assembly GCA_002722955.1). Lineage (GTDB taxonomy): Bacteria > Planctomycetota > Planctomycetia > Planctomycetales > Planctomycetaceae. The sequence goes on from PBMZ01000160.1 coordinate 8,694, forward strand.
ATTCCACATCAGACATGTCACTACCAGTCAAGTACTACCCTACGTCGACAACGGCACTCAATCCTTCCTGAACACCGATTCCATGTGTCATCCGGTGCGTCTGGTCCCCTGAATCATCTAAGAATCTAGACATCCTGACCGCCTCGCAAGGCCATCGTATCGCCAATTGAATCCTGAACACAGTCAGACAGATCAACCAGCCAAACATCAGACGCATGCGTCTCGATGACACAACGAACTGGATTGAGATGGACCTTTGCGTGATTCAGGATCTCGCTATCCGCCGCGGCAACAATCTAGTCGCTGTCGCTCAGAATCGGATGGGGGGCAGCTACCACTTCGATTTGCCCATCCCAGCCGTGTTCGGTAGCCATTTCAGAGAGAATGCTCTTCAATCGGCCGCTGTTTGAAACAGGTCGATCTAAGAACCAAGTCCACTTGCCCATCTGCAAATCTGCGTATACTTGCCCCAACATTCCGATCGCCGGCAGTGTTTCCTCGACCTTGCGATAGCTGCCATGCTGCTGGCCATGTCACGAAAACAACCGTCGCGAGCATGAAGGATCGCTCCGCCACCCAAGGCAGCTTCGATCGAGGTTAGGACGTTATAGCCATCTAACCAAATAGGTTTGCCTTTGGTTTCCGCCGGCGAGACTCGACGGCTCAATCTTAACTCTCGGTCAGAGTCCGAACAGGCACATCGAGAAACCGCCAACCGCTGCCGCGCAGCCAGTTTGTATCGATCGCCAACCAGTTTGACCGACGATGCCGAAGCGTAGCCGCGACTCAATAGCCAGCTCAGGTCGTTGCAGGCTAGTTGCAAGCTGAGGACCTCAGTTTCAGCAAACAATTGCACATCTTCAGGGTGAGGTCCACGGTGCTTTCGCTGATCGGGCATTCTACGTTTAACTGGAAATCATGAAAGCCAACAAGCCATCGTTTAACGCCCAGCCGAACGCGCCGGCACCAAAGGGCAATGTATGCCATTGAGTATGCATCACTGCTCATTCGCCGGCGCCTTCGGCTGGGCGCTAAACGACGGCTTGTTGATTATTCATCACCGATGAGGGGCCCTATTCGGCCACAAGCTTCCCAATCGGAAACGCCTGAATCAATGCACGGTGCATTTCCTCGTAGTTCTCAAGCAACATCTTCTTCCGAGCGTCCGCGAACTCGGTGGCCTCTTTCAACACGAGCATCTTTTCTTCAGCGGTCAGCTTCCGCTTGCTGACCTTTCTGATGACCGGCTCCCTTGGCCGAGGCTCAGGCGGGATGGCAGCAAACGCTTTTGCCCCTAAAAGCGGTCTCGGCCGCTTTTGCTGTGCTACCAAGAAGGCACTGGTGACGGCCTTGCCAGACTCTAAGCCCTCCTCAAGTTTCTTGGTCACACCATCAATCCAACCGACGATGGTGTCCCGAAACGATTCGGGGAACTTTGCCAACTTATCCAATTCCGCTTCGTGCGGAACGACTGAGTGGATCGAATAGGTCGTGTTGCCAAACGTCTTGGTGACCCCAAAAGCGTCTGAACGAAGCGACACACGAAGTATCTTCGCTGGGTTTTCTGCCTTCTCTTCGTAGTGCGCAAGGCACAAGAAGCCTGCGATCTGATGATCCAACGTCTGCGTGTTAAGCTCAATTCGTGCCGACCAGCCAGTAGCCGGCGGACACCATTTCGCTTGCAAGTTAATCGCGCGAACGGAATCATTGTTCGTATGATCTCGACTGCCCGTCAGGATGATCGATTGCACACCTCGCCCCGGCGGTCGACGATCGTATTGCAAGCTGGACCACATCCAATTCTCATACCGTCCAATCGAAAACCATCGACCAAAGTAATCAGTGTCTTCCCAACCACCAATCGGATCGATCGTCCATGACTTCTTCGCGATGCGTTGAATCTCGCGATGAGCCGTCAAGAACAACTCACGATCGGATGGGTTTTGGAATTCGAGCGTCTCGACATCCACCGTCTCCCGAGGTTTACGCCGCGGCGGAGTGTACGTCAGCCGAACCTGACCCTCTCTATCGGTGGTGATCACATTGGCATATGTATCGTCCGAATATCGGTGCCACATGTACTGCGTATTGCCGCTGGGCAACTTATACGCTTTGTTGACTTTAAACCCGAGCTTGATCAACTCGGCAACAAAAGGCTTGCGAAGGTTGGCGTTGAAGAATCCCTTGAATCCCTGCACGCCCGTGTATTTCTTGTGGCGTTGCGACCGCAAAGCCGTTTCAAAGACGGGCTGATTCTCGACAACTTTTAATAGCGGAATATCTCGCTCAGCAACTGCCTGAGCTTCAAAGTCAGGACAAGACTTCTTCAACTGCGCTAGTGACGGTGGTGTACCCGCAAACGGGCAAGCGACGCACCAATGCAAAAGAATCGAGCTTTCATAATTGCCCCCGACAAGTCCACCGTTAGTATCGGCAACGATTTCCTCGACGACATCGCCGCTTTTGCGGACAAATGACATCGTCGTGGGTGGCCGCGATCGACGGTTTTGCTCGTCGAATAATCGTTTCGCATGCACCAACGTCGGAGACGGTGTTTGCTGGAACGGCAAGCTCTTGCTCTTCTTGAGTAGGATCGGCTGCGCCTCTTCAAATTCCTCGCGGACTTTGAAGCCTCCTGTCCAAGTCAGCACAATGTAACCATCTTCGTATCGATAATCCCCACGAACATGGTGCCCCGCCGAGCTCTGCCAATTCAGTAACGTTCGAAGCCGTTGCGGCGCCGTCAGCGAGCTCCTTAACCCATGCCGAGCAACCAACCGGCGATAAGTTGTGTCGGTACCAACCTCGGCGGCTTTCATCAGCTTCGCAAAAAGTTGACTGAACTCTGCATCGGTCTCTGCCAGGCAGGCCTTGGAAGTCAGTACACAAGTCAGACACAGGATCACAATTTGAACACGCCTGAGGAACATTGCATATCCTCCGCAAGAGAAGTATTTGCAGCATCGCGAATTGTACCAGACAACAATCAGCGACACATACAGCAAATGCTGTGAGTTCTGACTGAAGGGTTCGCCCAAGGACTTCGACTTTCAATGGCGCGGCACCGTTGCCAATCATGGCGATGGTAACCCGACGCGTGAGCGAGGGATGCTAACACGTCTTCGCGATCAACATTTATCACTCGAGAACATGTGTTAGCGCCCCTCGCTAACGCATTGGGTTACCATGACCAATTCTCACAGAAGTTCGAGCGAAAGCAGCAAATCCCCAACGCCGGTATCGTTCAAGCTACCGGCTGAAATGAAATAGCTGTCGGCGTCCAGCGCGATTTGCAAACGGCTATCTTCATCGGGCCCGCTATCATTATCCGCGGCAATCAATGTCCCGTTAGCATCGTAAAGTCCCAAAAACGCATCAACGACGTTGCCAGATCCAACGGACCCAAGTTCAATCGACAACGTTGCTGCCGAGGCCAACATGACATGAAAGACGTCTCGGTCGCCCGCGTTCTCTAAGCTGAGGAATGCCGTCACCAAACCACTCGCAATGTCCAGACGAGTTGCCGAAGCCGCTACGTTATCAGAGTGCACATCGGCACGCGGCGACAAGTATTCGACATTAAGGCGAGGTGCCCAGTAGCTGCGGCTGTTGGCGGAGCGGAAGTCGACTCCGTTGGTACCGGTGGGGAGCATGGTCCAGCCGTGATTAGTTGACGGGTCGGCGGACCAAGATTCGACGCTGTTGGTGACGTCTAGGTGCTTCTAGCCTCGGGAGACGTAGCGTTTGGATTGGGCGTCTGCGGTGGTTAGGGCCTCGTTGTTATCGGTTTGGATGCCGGAATTGAAACTGTTCCAAGTGGCGGTCTCGTCCCAGTTGGTTAGCATGCGGTGCAAGGTGATTCGGTTGCCGCCGTTGACGACATAAAACGTGAGCGTTGCCGAGACGATTTCGCTGCCGAAGGGAATCTGACCGTCACCGCTGCCAAACATGTCGTCGAAGCGGAGCAATGTGTGCTCGTGGTTACCGGACATCGACAAGTCGATTTCATTACGTCGCCATTTGTGGAAAGTTTTGTCTGGGCGGTCGCCGCTGAGGAAAGTGTCAACCGTGCCGATGTAGCCATCGACGCCTTGATGGAAGGTCGTCGTGACCAAGTTGCTGTTTAATAAGTCTTCGGGCGTGCTCAGCAATTTCGGTTTTTCCTGCGATCAGCGATTCATAGTAACCCGACGCGTGAGGGACGCTCACACGTGTTGGCAGGCGTAGCATCGACGAAGACGTGTGAGCATCCCTCGCTCACGCGTTTTGATGTTGCGCCTTTTCATGGTTTCGGCGGCTTAGCCTCGAAGAGGCGGTACAGAAATAGCCCCGGCCATGAGCGGGGACTGTTGCAAAGAAGATTCGCGAGGTCCGAAGGACCTGCACAAAAGATTGTGCCGGTCCATCGGACCTCATCACGAAACATGCTCCTTTTCCCCGACCTCACGGTCGGGGCTATTTCTGTACCGCCTCTTCGAGGCTAAAAACGCAACATCAAACTCGCGCGGCGGGTTACGTTGCCCAATTGACGAGAATCCATGAGCGTTCCAAAGTCTTCACTGAAATCCTGGCCGTACAAATAGTGGAACTGTTTGCGGCCTCGAAGACTCGACCCCATCCACGCTGTTTACCAAACACATTGATAGCGGGATTGTGGTCGAGCTGGCAGAAGAAATAACATGAAGTAGGCTCGCCGCGAGCTTAAACATTACTGACGGAGCCATCGATGAAACTTTGCCTTGCAATTCTCTTCACTGCCATCTTACTCGGCATGTTAGCGGTCACGACCTACGCTTCGTTGGACTGCAATATCTTGAACGTGAGCCGCGAATTGCTCACCGATCCGTGGTTCCATGCGACGCTGGCGGATGCTTACTTTGGCTTCATCACGTTTTACGTTTGGGTGCTCTACAAGGAAGCGTGCTGGTTTCGGCGCGTGTTGTGGTTCGTGCTCATCATGATGCTTGGAAACATGGCGATGGCGGTGTATGTCTTGCTTCAGCTGCGCAAGGTCAACTCGGGGTCTGATTTGAGCCATGTGCTGCTGCGTCAACCGGCTTGTTGAATCGGGTTGCATCGAAGATTGAACAGAAGGTCGCAAAGCCCGCAAAGGGAAACTTCCTTTGCGGGCTTTGCGATCTTCTATTCAAAGTCTTCTATTCACAAATTTTGGCCGAGTTAGACGCTGGGTCATCTGTCCACTTTATATTCGCCAGTCGATTGATGTGGAACAAGTGGCCAGGCATCGGTGCGGAAGGGGTAGGCGGGGAGTTCTCGGCCATTCATCAGTGAGCCGAGGGGTAGGTTTGACCAAGCGTATCGAACGGCGACGGGTTCGGTGACTTCGTCGCTCCAGACGACCACATGTGGCTTGCGATTCTTGTCGGTCGCGATGCGCGCCTTGGCGATGTGGAACTCTTGGTCTTTGCCTGCAATATAAAAGCCGAGCGCTGCGTCTTGATCTAATCGTAGGCTGCGGTCCGTGCCGTCTTTGAAGGTGATAATGATTTTGTCCTTGTCGATCTTCATCGCCTCGTAAACCGGACCACGCCACTCGAGCGGATTGTTCGAATTGTGGGCTTTCGCACCATAAACTTCTGCCAACGCCCAGCGTGCCGAACGTTCGCCAACAGGCAACTTACGGCCTGGATGGATGCTGCCGTTGCTGTTCGTATCGAAAGTCACGATCAGGCCGGAGTGGGGTGTGCGTTCCCAGGTTAAGTGCTGGACTTCACGAACGATGTTGGTGTGGTGATTCATGTCGTAAGTCATGCTGCGGCGGTTGCTCCAGCCGGCGATTTGAATGATGCCGACGGGTAACTTGTCATCGCCGAAAGCGGCTCGCCAATCTTTGAAGATGGCTGGAAATGTTTCGGGGAAAGGCTTCCAGCCGACCGTGAACGAGTTATTCTCGCCCTGATAGAATAGAACGCCACGCAGAGCGAACTTGGCTATGGGCAAGATCATCGCGTTGAACATGCCAGCAGGTTGTCGCTTGTGAGCTGGGTTCTCGTAAGGACCTCGATTGGGACGGCGCGGCTCACGGTCGCCGGCCGCTTTGGCGGCCGCTCGCTTCTTTTCCCACTCGGCGACGGCTACTTCGTAACGTTTCGCCGCCCCTTCCTCACCACCGCCGTCATTCCAGGCCGTCATTTCTTCGTTGAATTTATCGAAGTAAGGCTTCATTTCCGCAACGGCAAGCAGCGACTTCTTATTACACCAGTGCTGAGCCATCGTGCCACCCCACGACGCGTCGATTAGGCCGATGGGGCACTTCAATCTTCGCTGCAAACGTCGAACGAAGTAGTAACCAACGGCGGTGCAGTACTCAACTTCTTCGGGGATGCATCGCCGCCAGTGTCTGTTGTCGGGATTGTCGAAAAGAAAATTCTTCTGCGGTTCTGGGCGAGCGACATGCGGCATCTTCAGATAACGAATCGCGGGTGAGTCCGCAGACGGAATCTCGACATCGGCGTCTCGAGAGGCTCGCAGCGACCACTCCATGTTGCTTTGACCGCCGCACAACCAAACTTCTCCGACCAAGACATCTTCCAGGATCACACGATTATTAGGACCAGCCACTTGGAGTGCGCGGCCCTCAAAGCTGGCTTCAAGCGGCTTGAGTTGAACTCGCCAATCGCCTGTTGTGGATGTGGTGACTTCCATCACTTGACCTGCAAAGCCGACCAAGACTTTCTCGCCGGGGGGCGCCCAACCCCAGATGGTTACCGGTTTGTCTCACTGAAGAACCATGTGATTGCCGAATACGTTGGGCAATGTGACGTCAGCGGTGGCGGGGATTACGGTAAGCAAAGCGACGATAAAAGTAATGGCGTGTAACGGTGTCATGGGAATCTCTGTTAGAATTGCACGTTGGATTTTCGTTGGGACCTTGGTGATGTACGTCCAATGGTACTTCGCTTGCAGCGTTTGTGCATCGTCGTAGCCGAGTGAGAGTCGGCCTACGACTCTTTCCATAGGTCCCGGAGACTCAGACCACGATAGAATCCATGTTCTGATGCGACATCGATGGCAGCAAGCCTTTCCGGGCAGCAATCTTGGGGATCATTCCTCATCGTATTTGTCATGTATCAGAGCCCGTAGCAGCTTTGCGGGTTGGGTGGGCGCTCCGTCAAATGTGATCATTCTGCTATCGCCCATTCCGAATGTTTGGTCGGAGTCATGAATTGTGATAGCGTCTGATTCGAAGACTGTCCCAATGGCGACGGCTTCACTTTTATCAGAAAAGCGAAATAGAAGACGCCCCGTTCTAGACGAGTTTGACTTAGGAGCAACCGTTACCAATCGGTCGTGAATATCGAGGGATTGCTTAAAAAGCGATTTAACGTATGACAGTATCCGTGGATTAGTGTAACTGTGTTTTCCTACTTTGAATTCGACCAAATCAACATCGCGATCAAAAGCTCGAACTATCGATCTCGTTTTCGGTAGACTGTGATCTTCCAAGCATACCAGGGCAAAAACTAGCAAAAGCGGGACACAAATAGCGATGTAGGGCTTGTTGGTTGTATCCTTGCTCACTGGTCACCTCTTGAATCCAACGTTTCGGTTGTATGTCTGGGCGAGGGTGGCTGGGGTCGAGTCTTCGAGCCCCCAGACGTGGATCAGGGGGCTC
>PBMZ01000161.1 GCA_002722955.1 Planctomycetaceae bacterium
CGAACCCCAGCGCGACGACTGTCGGGTCGTTGCCTTCTTGGACGATGCGAGCCTTGCCGAACTCGATCTCGTATTCGCCTTCAGGGACAGGGCCTTTGACCGAAAGCAACTCGCGCGGCTCCAGGAACATCACGGGGTCGTTGCAATTCAGTGCGTGTTTCATCAAGCCCTTGGCATCGTAAGGCGTCGATGGTAAGACCACGCGCAACCCAGGAAAGTGAGCGTACGTCGGATAATAATTACCCGAGTGATGCGTGGCCGCCGAGTGACCGATGCCCACGACACCTCGAAGCAGCAATGGCATCTTAAGTCGACCGCTGCTCATGAATTGCATCTTCGAGATTTGATTGACGACCTCACCGAACGCGTCGTTGATGAAGTCGGCGAACATGAAATCGATGACAGGTCGCGTGCCCGTCATGGCCGCGCCGCAACTTAGGCCGACGAAGCCGCGTTCACAGATGGGGGTATCACACAGTCGGTCGGCTCCGTATTTGTCGTACAGGCCGACGGTTGAATTGAAGTTGCCGCCGCGTTTCCCGATGCCCTCGCCCATGACCCAAATGTTGGGTTGTTTGGCCATCTCTTCGGACAACGCTTCATGAGTCGCTTGAATATAAGTGATCTCGCGCATCGACGATGTGTCGCTGGGCGGATCGTTGAATATGGGCGTGTCGCTGTCGTCGTCGCCTTCGAAGTAAACATGGGTGGCGGCGGTTGAGGGATCCGGAAACGAGCTCTGATCCGCAAAATCGTGAGCCTCATGGACAAGCTTTTCGATCTCAGCATCGATGGCTCGGAATTCGTCCTCCGTCGCTGTGCCATCTTCGATCAATGTGGTTTCTAGCCGAGCGATGGGACAGCGAGTCTTCCATTCTTCGACTTCTTCCTTCGTGCGGTAAGTGAAATCGCCCATGCCTTCCGCATGCGCGCGAGTGCGGTAAGTCTTGCACTCGATCAAGGTTGGGCCACCGCCACTTCGGGCCCGATCAACGGCATCCTGCGCGACCTCATAGATTGCCATCGCGTCGTTGCCATCCAACTCGTAGCCGGGAATTCCATACGACGCGCCGCGAGCTCCCACGCTGTTGCCACCGCCGGAGTAACTGTAAGGCACCTCGGTGGCAAATTGGTTGTTCTCGCAGACCAGCAGCACTGGCAAGTTCCAGATGCTGGCCATATTCATGCCTTCGTGAAACGCGCCGTTGTTCGAAGCACCGTCGCCAAAGAACGCCACGGCGACTTGGTCGGTCTTTAGAATCTTGAAACTGTAACCAGCGCCGGCGGCTTGCAAGATGCATGGTCCCACGATGCCGCTGGTTCCCATCATGCCGACTTCAGGAGAGAACAAGTGCATGCTGCCGCCGCGTCCTTGCGAGCAACCGGTCTCTCGACCGAAGAGTTCTGCGATCAGTTCCGACGGCGGGACGCCTTTCGCCAAAGCGTGCCCGTGACCTCGGTGTGTGCTGAATACGCTATCGTCAGTGCGCAAGTTCTCACAAATGGCCGACGCGATCGCTTCCTCGCCGACGTAAGTGTGACACGCGCCGTGAATCAATCCGCGCTGATGGCAACGCGCTAGATGCTCTTCCGTTTGGCGAATCGTCTGCATCGTGCGATAGATGCCAAGGTAAGTTTCCTTGGCGACGGAAGCGGGGCTTTCCGTGGTCATTGAGTTCTCCGCGTTAAACTTATATCCGAATGAAAATCTTCTGACGGTACATCCAAACACAAATCAGCCACAACACGAAGACTCGCGAGGTGTACTCGAAGATTGGAGCAAATGCGTAGTCAGAACTGAAGAGATAAAAGATGATACCGGGATCTAATCCGGTCCAAATATCTAATGTCGTCAAATGAGTTTTCAGTGTTCGAGCCGCCCATGGCTTGATCATTTGCGACATGCAATACATGGCGATCGAGTTCATGCCAACAACGATCAGAGGCATCGACCATCGATGCTGCCCGGTCATATCGATCGACATAAAGAATGCGGCCAACATCCAAAACGTCCAACCCGAGCTGAAGACGGCCCAGCTAGGCGTCCAGATACGCTTAACTATTGGACACAAACTCCAATTGGCGGTTGTCATGTCTCGGAGCCATTGCGGCCAAATGTGCGTATCAACCAAAACTCCCAACACTAAACACACGGCGCCAGCGGCAAGCAACCATTCCAGTTTCTCGCGGTTGGTCTTGTCACCTTTGAGGATTCCGCCGGCCATCAGTCCCAAGATCATCGTGATCAGCGAAGGTATGAAATTCAGTGTTTGGTAGCCTCCACGATTTACCCAGAAGCGTTGACCTCGCCACTCTTCTTCCGCCGATGGCAACAAGTTCAGGAACCAGCGATCGAAAGCGGCGGCAGCGTTGGTGTGCTTATTCCAGTGAGCGGCCGAGCCCTTGAACTGCGTCCACTCGGATTCGTCCATGCCTTTGACCTCGGTCAAGTACTCGGTCACATTGCGAAGATCCTCTTCGGGACTTTCATACATGTAAAACGCTGCGGAGTAGCCGATGGTGATAGCAATAACTGTAACCAGTTGCACATTGAAACCGGGGCGAAGCAGCAGATACAACAACGGGTAGCCCAAGCCAATCTGAGTCAGCACGTTAACAAACGTAAAGTTTGTTTGGCCGCGGCCGTTCGAGGATAGGAAGACTCCCAACGCTATCAAGATTGCCGAACGCCACAACACATGAAAGAACATCCGCGTCTGCGACTCGCCCGACTCTTCACGTCGTCCGTAGGAGAATGGCATCGAGACGCCAACCATGAACATAAATGACGGTTGGATCAGATCCCAAAAGCTGCAGCCCGTCCAAGCCACGTGGCTGAATTGATACCGCAGGTTCTCCCACAGCGAAGTCCAATAGCTGGGTAATCGTGCGGAATCGAGCGACTGAAACGCTTCGGAATTCATGGTCGCCGCAATGCCAATTCCACTGGAAGCCATCGCCAACATTACGAAGCCTCGGTAAGCGTCAAGTGATCGCACGCGACCTTGCACACTTCGCTTTGTTAGGCGTTCCATGTTGTCCCTCGAATTGAGTGGGGAAGTAAAGAGAATCAACGTCTTTCAATTGTCAGCAAGCGGGCGGGACTTCGCAACTCATGGCGACGGACAACGCAGAGTAGCCGTCGCTCTCTGAGTGATGAGCCTCCCGTCTAAAGCCCCAGCAAAACCAAAGTTCGTCGATGCGAATTCGGAGCGATGCGAATTTGCATTGGAGTTCAACGGACGGCTCACGCGGATTCGCGAGGCTCATCACTCGGACAGTGATGGCTACTTTACGGAGGCACCGAGCTCCCATCGTTTTCAATTGTGCGTTTTCTGCCTAAGCTATCAGCACACTGTCTGTCACCGTCAGCATTTGCAGAGACACACGATGAAAACTGCTATTTGTTCAATGTTATTGTTGGTTGGAGCGGCCTCGCTTTGTGAAGCTCAAGACGAATGGAAGCTTCAACCACTCAAGTACAACAATCCCGGTTTAGTTGTCGACTTGGGAGTCGGCCTCTGGGCGTGGCCGATGCCGATGGATTACGACGGCGACGGCGACATCGATTTGCTAGTCTCTTGTCCCGATAAACCTTCCAACGGGGTTTACTACTTCGAGAACGCGTCGCAAGATCGTCAGCAACGGTCGCCCGTTTTCAAGCCGGCTGTTCGTCTTGGTAAGACGACACACAATTTTCAGGTGAGCTTCGTTAACGGCTCACCACGAATTCTAAAGCCTGGGTACGAGTTTCTTCGCGATGCTTCTGGCAAGTTCAACTTTGATAAGCCGAAGAAGATCTATTCGAAGACTCACATTCATCCCAATCCTATTCGCGCCAACATGTGGCGCTATGTCGACTTCGACGGCGATGGCGACCACGATCTGATTGTCGGTGTTGGAGATTGGACTGACTACGGTTGGGACCACGCCTATGACAACCATGGTCGTTGGCGCAACGGGCCGCTTCACGGTTACGTTTACTTGATCGAAAACAGCGGCTCGGACGACGAACCAAAGTACTCGGACACGCCGCGAAAACTTACAGCCGCTGGTGGTGACATCGACGTTTACGGTTGGCCGTCTCCCAACTTTGCGGACTTCGACAGAGACGGCGACCTGGATCTTCTGTGTGGCGAGTTCCTCGATGGGTTTACATATTTCGAGAACACCGGAACGCGCAAGAAGCCAATGTATGCCGCGGGACAAAAGCTGATTGCCGCCAACGGTCGGCGGCTTGCGATGAATTTGCAGATGATCACTCCAACCGCAATCGACTGGGACGGCGATGGCGACCAGGATCTTGTCGTTGGCGATGAGGATGGTCGAGTGGCTCTGGTCGAGAACGTCGGGAAACTCAAAAACGGTCTGCCCAGTTTCAAACAGCCCGTCTACTTCCGACAACAGGCCGACACGTTGAAGTTTGGAGCGCTGGCCACACCATTTGCTTGCGATTGGGACGGCGACGGAGATGAAGACATCCTTTGCGGGAACACCGCTGGCTATATTGGTTTGTTTGAGAATCAAGGTGTGGCCACGAACGGCTTGCCCAAGTGGTCAGCGCCGCGCATGCTGAAGACGAAGCGCCCCACCAGCGGCCGCATTGTGATTCGACGCGTGATCAACAAAGGTGGAAACACGGATACGCAGACCGAGAAGTCCACGACGCCGTTTGTTTCCGTGCCCTTTCGAGTGATGGCCGGCAGCAATGGTTCGATCCAAGGTCCCTGTGAAGCCAAATGGGGATACACGACTTTGTCAGCCGCCGACTGGGATAGCGACGGTGATCTCGACATTTTCTATAACTCGATTTGGTCGCGAATCGGACTTCTCCGGAATGACGATGGTTTACTGGTCGAGACTTCGTTGGGCACACGATCTGCCGAGCAACCTGCACGGTGGTACTGGTGGAATTCACAAGCCAACAATCACCTGACGCAATGGCGAACGACGCCCTTTGTTGTTGATTTTGATGGTGACAAACGTCTGGACTTGGTGGCCTTGGACCAACAAGGTGTGCTTGTGTTGAGATCGGGAGGCAACGCGGCGCAGCGAGTCTTTGTTGACGAAGATCATGAGACGCTACGGTTAAACCCTCGATCGTGTGGAAGTTCGGGGCGGGTCAAGTTGGCGGTGGTTGACTGGGATCAGGACGGTCGCTTGGACATCTTGGTCAATTCCCAGAACGCGACTTGGTATCGCAACTGCGTGAACAGCGGGCAAAAGATCATTTTCAAACGAATCGGCAACTTGGCTCGCCGCAACGTCGCGGGGCACACCTCAAGCCCGTCCGTCTGCGATTTCGACAGAGATGGAAAGCCGGACCTGTTGGTAGGAGCGGAAAATGGCCGGATCTATTTCATCAACCACCGTGACTGTGTGTCTTATTCCGGTGAGCAACTCAAGGAACGACCGCCGAAACGCGTACCGGCTTCCCGTTTTTCTGGCTTGGTCTCCGAGGACTTTGTCTTTACCAAGGCGCGCTTTCCTCAATGCCATGCATCAACGATTTGCGAGACTTCCCGAGGTCTAGTCGTCGCATGGTTTGGTGGAACGAAAGAGAAGGCGAAAGACGTTGGTGTCTGGGTGAGTTATCACAACGGCAGCAATTGGTCCGGGCCAAAGGAATGGGCCAATGGTATTCAGCACCAAAACCATCGTCATCCGTGTTGGAATCCCGTGCTTTATCAACCACCTGGTGATGCTCCGACATTGTTGTTCTTTAAGGTTGGGCCGAGCCCGCGTGAGTGGTGGGGCGAGATGATGGTCAGCTACGACCGCGGACGCACCTTCCGCGAGCGTCGCCGGTTACCAGAAACCATCGATGGGCCGGTTCGTTGTAAGCCCATCTTGCTTGATGGGGACACATTGCTATGTGGTTCGTCCACCGAATACGACGGCTGGCGTGTTCACTTCGAAAAGGTCAAATTGGAAAACGGCGTTCCCAGTGGAACATGGCATCGAACGGAAGCCATCAACACCGCCGAAGATTTCAACGCGATCCAACCTACGTTTTTACAGCATAACGATGGTCGGCTGCAGGTCCTTTGTCGCACTCAAGAAAGCGTCATCGCCACGAGTTTCTCGAAAGACAACGGCGCCACTTGGTCCAAGCTTGAGCCGACAAACCTTCCCAATCCCAACTCGGGCGTCGAAGTTGTGACGCTCCGCGATGGACGGCACTTACTGATTTATAACCATCTGGGTTCTGGCAAGACAGGTTGGGGTCGCCGAGGAATGCTGAACCTTGCCATTTCGAATGATGGACTCGAGTGGCGCAAGGTGGCCGTTTTAGAACAGGAGACCGGTCAAGAATTCAGTTACCCCGCCATCATCCAGTCGAAGGATGGCTTAGTCCATATGACCTACACCTGGAAGCGACAACGAATCAAGCACGTGGTGGTTGATCCGACTTCACTTCAAACGGGAGCAAAGCTGGGACGCGGAAACTGGTTTGACGAATAAAGTGTCGTCGCTACAAATCGGTCGGCTGGATCGGAGCTTGACCAGCTCCCCGAATTCTCAAGATGCGAACTTCATCGCCCACAATAGTAAAGATGAGCCGGTAGATGCGCCCGTGCCGCGTCTTGAACAGGGATTGTTTCACTTCGATTTCAAGTTGAGCATTTTCGTCAGCTTCAGAGCATGAGTCTGCATTTTCGGACAAGGCATCTGTGGCCGCTTCGAATGCGTTGACCCAAGCAGTGGCGCCTTGATGGGATTGCTCATGGATATAGTCAACGATGTGGACAAAGTCAGCGTGCGCGCGGTGCAACAATCGGACGCGAAAACTCATTGCGTTTCCGACAAGTTATACTTCGATCTCACTTCGGCAATCACTTCGTTTGCGGCGCGGCCTCGATCGCCACGATTCATATCGTCGATGGCCGCTTGGATTGCTGCTATGTTCTCTTCAGTCTCTGCGGGAGAAGGGTTTTCCATCCGCCATTGGTCGTACAACGCATCCAATGACCAATCTGCCTGCCCGTCCTCGACCTGTTGCATCGCGAATCGATGAAAGCTATCAATTTGTTCCTTGATCGTCATGGTTGAATTATCCGTAGACAGCTTGAGTTGGTCAAACTGAAATCAAAAGATATTGTCATTCCAGGAGTTTGGATTAGACACCACCTCCAGTAATGTCATCCTTGTGGTCTCACTTCCAGAGTGTCCAGTACGATCCGTGCGACCGTCAAACTCGGAAGTGGTTAGAGAAGCTGGGTAACATCTTCTCACTAGCTGAACACTTTGGAATTGGTCGACTTGTCCGGTGAGGTGTCTTGGTAACTTGTTGTGCTTTATGAAGTTGCGGCGACGATTTGGTGATGACGAAATCTTCGGTTTTCTTGACCGAGTGTGGGCGCGAGGTAGAATTGCGTGTCCTCAGAAGAACCCAGTGTGGCCAGCTCGATACTGAGTGTTTGTGGACTTGTCTGAGGGCAGGGAAGTCGACATTGTAAGCCTCAGATGTTGGTTTCCTGGGCGGATTTCGGGCGAGAAGCCCAGTCTACGAGGAATGCTGGAGGAGTGAGTGTCCGCCAACGATTGGTCGGAGTTTAAGGAGATTGTTCGGACGCAGACTGATCTGGTCAGTTTGGTGTCGGAATCCATGACGCTCACACCAATGCGTGGTGGATCGGAGTTTAAGGGGCTCTGTCCCTTTCACGATGACCACAATCCTTCGTTTTGTGTGTATCCCGATCGTCAGTCCTATCGTTGCTGGGTTTGTGACGAGGGCGGCGATTGTTTTTCGTGGGTCATGAAGACCGAGTCCGTCGGTTTTCGAGAGGCACTGGAGTCACTGGCTCGGCGAGCCAATCTGGAGATACCAAAGTCTCAACGAGGCAATGGCCAGAACGAGCCACCCAAGACTGGGTTATTGGAAGTCCTCCAATGGGCGGACAACGAATTTCACCAGTGTTTTTTGAGGTCTCCGGAAGCTGCGGCCGCTCGGGATTACATCCTCGGGCGCGGGTTCTCGGAAGAGATCATTAATCAGTTTCGAATTGGTTATCACCCCAACGATTGGGAGTGGTTACAGAATCGGGCAAAAGGACGTTTTACACCGCAGCAACTTTTATCCGTCAAATTAGTCGGAGAAAGTGAGCGGCGCCCAGGTTATTACGATAACTTCGTCGATCGAGTCTTGTTTCCGATTCGGGACGCTCAAGGGCGTCCGGTTGCTTTTGGAGGACGCATCCTCCCGGGCAATTCGAACCCGAATCTGGCCAAATACTGGAACAGTCCCGAGAGCGCGGTCTTCACTAAAAGCAAGCTGCTTTACGGTTTAGACGCGGCTCGTCCAAGTATCAACAAGTCAAAGACTGCCGTCGTTGTCGAAGGGTATACGGATTGCATCATCGCTCATCAGCACGGGGTGCGCAACGTGGTCGGTACGTTGGGGACCTCGCTGACTGAAACGCATGTTGGCAATCTGAAGAGATTTGCGAATCGCGTAGTTTTGATTTTCGACGGCGACACTGCCGGAAGAAATGCTGCCGGCAGGGCAGTGCCAAAATTTCTGGCTCAAAGTTTGGATTTGCGGATACTCACACTACCCGAAGAACTGGACCCTGCGGACTATTTAGAACAACACGGGGCCGAGGCCTTTGGCAAGTTGATTGAGACTGCTCCTGAGGGATGGGAGTTTCAGCTCGACGCGGAGCTCGAGCGGAACGGAAGCCACACGATGGATGGAGTGCATCGCACCTTGGACGCGATGTTGACTTTGATCAAATCATCACCCGGTTTGGCTGGCACATCCCGCGAGGATGTGATTCTGAGCAAGCTGTCACAGCGGTTGGGCTTACAAGAGCACGTCGTTCGGCAGCACTATCAGAAAATCAGGAGGCCTGTGCCTCAAAAACGGCAGCCGAGCGGTGAAAATGGATCGAATCAGGAACAACTTACCAACCCGACACCTCAACAAGAGGTACACTTTCTCAAGCGAAAACATTCGAAAAACGAGCGGCTCGAGTGCGAGTTGCTCGAAATACTTCTCTCAGTCCCCGAGTGGATTGGGGCGATTCGACAAGAGGTCGGGGCGAGTGATTTTTGGACGACGGAGCTGCGTGCGGTTTTGGAGATTTGTTTCGATGCGTTAGAGGAAGGCGAAGAACTTTCCTTCGAGCGAATCATCACGCGAATCGAAGAGCCGAGTTTGAAATCGATTGTCGTCTGGCTCGAGGATCAAGCCAAACGCAAACAGATACCGGATTTATTGAGAACACCTGCCAGCGACATCACCCCCAAGCTCTTAGACGATCTCTTCGAGCAATTCCGAATGCGTCGCGAGCAGCTAACTCAAATCCAACTCAAAGGTGAGTTGGCTCGAACCAGTCAGGAGGGCAATGTTCAGGATGACGACGCGCTATTGCGCAAGATAACGGACTATCACAGAAAACGGGCCACTCGCCGTAAACCCAACGACGATTAGGCCGGTTGTGGAAAAATGTTAGCAGAGCGTTAACGTGCTGCTGACGTCAACTCAACCGGATTCCTTGACCTGAAATACTGTGAGGTACTGCTGTGCATCGACTCGACGCCAGTTTGAACGCTGTCATCGAAACCGGACAGAAGCAAGGCTATCTGACTTACTCGCAAGTTAACGCGTATTTGCCTGACGAAGCCCTGACGCCCGAAAAGCTCGACAATCTGCTGATGTCGATGGAAGAGCTGGGCATGGATATCGTTCCTGACCCTCCGCAAAGCGAAGCGAAGCTGACCAAAAAGCGACGCAAGACGCGGACTCAGGAGATGTCGGGTGAGGACGGTTCGCGCCGCATCGATGACCCGGTGCGCATGTACTTGACTCAGATGGGCGAGATCCCGCTGCTGACTCGCGAGGAAGAAATTGCCTTAGCCAAGAAGATCGAAGTCACCCGAAAGCGTTTCCGTCGAGCATTGCTCGAATGCGATTTCGCGTTGCGGACAGCTATCGACATCTTGACCAAAGTCCATCTGAGCGAGTTGCCCTTCGACCGTACGATTAAAGTCTCGGTCACCGAGGGGTTGGAGAAGACTCAGATTCTGGGACGCATGCCGTACAACTTGCGAACTCTGCAATCGATGCGGTCCGAGTTCATCGAAGATCTGAAGACGTACGTCGATCCGGAGACACCCGATAAAGTCAAGAAAGCGATGAAGCCCGATCTGGATCTTCGTCGCCGCAAGATGGTGACTTTGGTCGAGGAGTTGAGTGTGCGGACGCAACGCTTGCAGCCGGCCTTGAAGCGGATGCAACAGATCAGCGATCGCATGATTGAGCTGCAACGGCAGATCAATCGGCTCAAATATCACCGGAACGCAAAAGATGAACGAGCGAACTTGGAGGCAGAGCTGCGTGACTTGATGGAGTTGACGCTTGAAACGCCCAAGAGTTTGCGTGATAGCGTCCGTTTGATCGATCATCGTTTCGGTGCTTACGAGCAAGCGATGCGAGAACTCTCTGGCGGTAACCTGCGATTGGTGGTTTCGATTGCCAAGAAATATCGCAACCGCGGCTTGAGCTTTCTTGACCTGATTCAAGAAGGCAACACTGGCTTGATGCGTGCCGTCGACAAGTACGAGTATCGACGAGGCTACAAGTTCTCGACTTATGCCACTTGGTGGATTCGCCAAGCGATCACTCGTGCTATCGCCGATCAAGCTCGAACGATCCGAATTCCTGTTCACATGATCGAGACGATGTCGAAGCTTCGTAAGGTCAGTAAACAGTTGTTGCAAGAGAAGGGACGCGAGCCAACGATTGAAGAAACGGCCGAAGCTGCTGGCGTCAGCCTAGAAGAAACGCGTCGGGTCTTGAAGATTTCGCGCCATCCAATTAGTCTTGACCGACCTGTCGGTGAGAGTGAAGACAGTTATTTTGGCGACTTCATCGAGGACGACGGAACTGAGAGTCCCGTCAACTCGGCCACTCAAGAGATGTTGAAAGACAAGATCGACTCGGTCTTGAAGACGTTGACATATCGTGAACGCGAAATCATCAAACTTCGCTACGGCTTGGGAGATGGTTACACATATACTTTGGAAGAGGTGGGCCGCATCTTCAAAGTCACACGAGAACGTGTCAGGCAGATCGAGGCGAAAGCCGTTCGAAAGCTTCAGCATCCTGTAAGGAGTCACCAGCTAAAAGGCTTCCTTGAGGGCCTTGCAGCCAACGTGAATTAAACTTTCACCGCCGGTCGTTATCGATCGGCGGTTTTTTTATTGTTAGCAGTTAGCGATTAGCTTCATTGGGAAAAAGCTAACTGCTAATAGCTATCCGCTAACATAAGGAGAACATGAGATGGCCGAAGCTGAACACGGCGGTAACATTGTCAAACAATTGCATCAGCTTCACATCGAGCTTGCGGGGTATGAGAATCAGTTGGAGCGTGGTCCCATGCGGATTAACGCGACTGATAACTTGATCACAAAGCGGCAAGCCGCCGTCGACGCCGAACGCGAAAAACTGACCGACTTCAAAAAGACGGTTGATGCCAAGAATCTTCAGCTCAAAAGTAATGAAGCTAAGATTCTTGAACTACGCGGTAAGCTAAATGCTGCGACCTCAAACCGCGAGTTTGACATCATCAAGAGTCAAATCGAAGCCGACGAAATGGCCAACAGTGTCCTGGAAGACGAGATTCTCGAATGCCTTGATAAGGTTGATCAAGGACAGGTTGCCGTGGGTGACTTAGAGAAAGAGGTCGACCTCGCAGAAGCTCAAAAGGAAAAGCTTGCTGGCGAGGTCGCTGCCGAAAAACCGGGCTTGGAAGAGAACGTTGCCCGGTTGCAGGGCGAGATCAAAGAAGCCACGAAACCACTTCCGAGCGAAGTCATGGAGCACTACATTCGAGTTGTCAAGTCGTTTGGTCCCGATGCGATGTCGTCGGTGTCGTCTCGAATCTGCCAATCGTGCTACATCGAGATCTCGCCGCAAATGAACGTCGAGTTGAACTCGGGCAAGTTTGTGATTTGCCGACAGTGCGCGCGGATCTTGTATCAAGACGAAGAGTGAACTTTGCCCAGACTTTAAAGTAGTGGTGGTTTCTACCACTACGGACGACGGCTACTTCGTCATCTCCAAGAATTCTTTTGCGAACAGCTTGCCAACTTCTAATTGACCAGCAGTGTTGAAGTGCACGTTCTTTGGGTGCGTCTCGATACTTCGCAAGATGACGGTGCGAGTGTTCTTGATATCTGACTGCATGTCCCATTGCGCCTTGAGTACGAATTCGGCTCCTGCGTAGCGTCCTTTGACTCTTTTCGGCACAAGGTCGGAAAGATCAGCCGGGTCCTGCTTACGACGCATCGAACCGCAAAGAAATGGCAACTGGGCGACTTTGGTGTCTTTTCTGATGGACGTGATCAATGCCTTGAGGTGAGTGGAGTATTCTTTCGCGACCTCAAAGTGCAGCATGTCGCTTCCTCCTTGAAGCCAAAGAACGCCAACGAAGTCAACTTCTTCCGCCTTGCGGGCCTGTGCTACTTTGGACATTAGCGCTTTGTAAAGCGATCCCATGCGCGCTTGACCGACGCGGTGAGCGTCCTCTTTTGACCAGTCAGGTCGCCATGTCAGGATGCTTGTCCCGCCAATGGCGAACTTGACGATTCCGATTCTTTCGTCGGGCCACGCTTTGGCAATTTCGTGCGCGAAAGCAATTTCAGGTCCGAACGAGAATTCGGTCAATCCCAACTTCTCCTGAAACTTCTGAGCCTTCTTAACGGGCTTCAGAGGTTGCCACTTTCCTTTCTCGAACATCAGCACCCGATCGTTGCCTTTGCTGAGCCCGGCGTCGAGTTCCAGGTTGTTTCCCCGTCCAACCATGTTGGATTGGCCCGCGAGAATAAACACCTTCAGCGGTTTGTCGGCCGCCAGAAGTTGGGAGCCTGCGTGTGCCATTAGGGCGATGGCGAAAAACAATCTGAGCATAATTCGCTCTTCTGTATCGACTTGAATAAGCATGCTCTAAGTGCAAAAAACGACGGTGGAAGTCTTGGCATCGTGACTTCTTGACAGCTAGTCTAACAAACGTGTCACGCAAACCTAAGAGTCGCGCCCGCGTCGAGCTACGTATATCCACAGTCAACAGCAGAGCTTCTACACCTCGAGCAAGAACTGTTCGGATAGTAGCTTCCCCCCAAGGTTTGTGATCAGTCGCGTCTTCTTCCCAAATGGCAAGTGACCATCGTCAAAAGACTAATGACGATTCCCTTCCTCTTGCCCACATCGGCCAAGTGTTCTATTTTACGTGATAGGAAGGCCGTTTGATTGGGGGAGCAATCGAGAGTATTGAGACTGGTTTAATTTTCTCAGTGCCGCTATACTTTTGACTTAACTTCAATGGACGGTCGGGTATCCGTCAGATTGATGGTGCCTAAAGCTTCCTGGACAGCTGTAGGAGATATGGCTGCAGAATGGATTCGAAGACTAGGGAGGCCGGTTCACGCGACGGTCAGCCGGAGAACTTTTGACAAAGCTGGGTTTCCGGTCGACGTGCGCGCCGATGAATTGCAACCCAAATTGGGATCCGAAGCACAGGACTCTCAAATTGGTGGCAAGCCATCGAAGTCGGCATTCCTTTGAATGTCTAGGACGATGACATGGATCAACGTACTCCTCACTTTGACGTCAACGCCGTTGAGCATGGCGAGCCTCAACCCGATTCGGGTTCTTCTGAGAGCGTCGTCACTGCAACGAAGAACGCTAAGACCAAGAAGACGGCAAGCAACTTGTTCAGCAGACGAACCAATTCGCTTCTCGGTGTGCAAATCCTTTCCACCGGTGCCTACGTTCCCGACAACGTCGTCACGAACGACGATTTGGAACGTGATCGAGGCTTCGATCCGGAGTGGATTAAGCAACGCACTGGGATCTTAAGCCGGCACCACGCAACTCCTGGGCAAGCCACCAGTGATCTGTGTGTCGAAGCCGCTCAGAATGCGATCCGTGCTGCTCGAGTCGATCCGAACGATATCGATTTGGTTTTGGTCGGCACGTTTACCCCAGATTACACTTGTCCGTCGACTGCTTGCTTGGTCCAAGATCGCTTGGGGTTGGATGCACCAGCGGTGGACTTGCAGGCCGCCTGTTCCGGCTTCATGTACGCGATGGTGACGGGGGCTCAATATGTGGCCACCGGCAACAGCAAATTAGCTTTGGTGATCGGTGGCGACTGCAACAGCCGAATCGTCGATCAAACCGATAAGCGAATTGCTCCATTGTTTGGCGACGGGGCCGGAGCTGTCCTGATGGGACCGGGCGAACCGCATCAAGGTTTGATCTGCTATCAAATGGGTGCCGACGGCAGTGGCGCCAGCTTGCTAAGTCGTCCCGGTGGTGGAAGCTTGAATCCGATGGACGAACTGGCTTTGACGGCTGGTGACCAATACTTGAACATGGACGGCCGCAACGTCTTTAAGTGGGCGGTGCGAGCACTCACCGATACGATTGAGTTGGTGTTGGAACGCTCGGGCATGAGTCCTCACGAAGTGGCCTTGTACTGCTTGCATCAGGCCAACATCCGCATCATTGACTATGCCATGGAACAGTTGGGCATTCCGTCCGAGAAGGTGTTCAACAACCTGCAACGCTTTGGCAACACATCCGCGGCCTCGATCCCGTTGGCTTTGGATGAAGCCGTGCGTGAAGGTCGAGTCAAACGGGGCGACACGCTTTTGATGAGCGGTTTTGGTGCCGGTTTGACGTGGGGCACTGGGTTGTTCCGTTGGTAAGGCAAACGATCTGATGTCGTTTCGCATCGCGTTAGCTCAATGCAATCCGATCGTTGGTGATTTGCAGGGCAACTGCGAGTTGATTGCCGATGCCGCTCAACAGGCCGCTGCAAACGGGGCGAAGTTGCTTGTCGCTTCCGAACTGGTCATCAGCGGCTATCCACCCAAGGACTTATTGCTCCGTCAAGGTTTTGTAGCTGCGTGCGATCGCGCTGTTGACGAGTTGGCAAAGCGGCTACCCGATGGAGTTGGCGTGATCGTCGGTCACCCCTCAAGCCGCAACGAACCCGGAGGGCACACCGCCAACGCGGCAAGTTTGCTCTACAATGGACAAGTTCGTGAGACCATCCACAAGTCGTTGCTTCCGAACTATGACGTGTTTGACGAGCGACGCTATTTTCGGCCCGCCGAATCACTCAAGTCGATCGAGTTCGACGGCCGCAAGCTGGGCGTTCACATCTGCGAAGATGCATGGTGGGGCGAGCCCAATACAACCTATCACGAAGCGCCTCTCAAACAGTTGGATCCCGTCGAGGCGTTGGTTGCGGACGGGGCCGAAGTGCTGATTAACCTCTCGGCAAGTCCCTACGAAAGTGACAAGCCTGATCGCCGCATCGCGATTCTGAACAGGCATGCCGCCAAGCATCAGTTGCCCTTTGTCTTTGTCAATCAGGCTGGCGGCAACGACGACCTCGTCTTCGACGGGCACAGTTTAGTTCTGGACGCCGCCGGGAATCGTGTCATTCAGATGGCGGGTTTCGAAAGCGAGTTACTTACCGTTGATGTTGATGACTTGCCGGTGCAAGTTGCGAGTGCCGACGAATCAAGGGAAGGGCAGCTTCTGGACGCGTTGGTCTTGGGACTTCGCGACTACATGGGGAAGTGTGGATTCAAGGACTGCGTGCTTGGTTTGTCGGGTGGGATCGATAGTGCCTTGGCCTGTTACATTGCCGCCAAAGCTGTTGGGCCGAAACATGTGCACGGGATACTGATGCCAAGCCGGTACAGTAGTGATCACAGCGTTGATGATGCGCGGCAACTGGCCGAAATGTTGGGAATCGATTACGAGGTCGTCGGCATCGACGCGATGCATCGTGCTTACGAGCTGACTGAGATTGTTGGCAACGACCTGAGCGAGCAGCCACAAGGCCTTGCCGATCAAAACCTGCAGGCTCGGATTCGCGGAGCTTGCGTCATGATTCGTAGCAATAGCCACGGTTGGCTGGCGCTAGCGACTGGGAATAAGAGCGAGTTGGCTGTTGGATATTGCACGCTTTACGGCGATATGGCCGGCGGCTTCGCTGTGCTGTCTGATGTGCTGAAACGCGATGTTTACGGAGTCTCACGATATATTAACGACGTTCGCGAGTCCGCCGATGTTATCCCCGACAACATCATCGACAAAGCCCCCAGTGCCGAGTTGGCACCGGATCAATTCGATCAAGACACGCTGCCACCGTACCCAGTATTAGACGCGATCTTGGAGCAATTGATCGAGCACGAGGTCTCGCCAGCGTCGCTTTGTGGGGAGTTCCCGGCTGAGACCGTCCGCTGGGTGGTGACTCGGCTGGACCGCAATGAGTTCAAGCGTCGGCAGATGCCGCCAGGAATCAAATTGTCCGAGCGTGCTTTCGGCAGCGGACGCCGGATGCCAATGGCGGCTCGCTTCGATTTTGATTGAACGAATCCGCGTTTGTGGGAACTAACTGGCTGATGCCACAGTCCAATTAAGATCGCCGTCATCAAAGGGGCGATTCTGCTATATTTCGGCTAAGAAACCGAAGACTCGATCGTTAAGCTGTTGGGAACGCATCTATTCTCAAAGGAGAGTCACTCATGAAGACCACTCTTTACGCTGCTGTTGCCGTATGCCTGTTGAGCCTTTGTGCCGACTCCCTATTTGCCCAGGTTGTGTTCATTGACCAAACCACCACAATTCGGGTGCAACCAAATCAGCGTCGAATCGTGGCTCCATCAAGTTACCGCATTAAAGAGGTCGACGTTCAGGCGACCGTTCGGGACCAAGTGGCTCAGGTGCAGGTCTCTCAGGTGTTTCAAAACACAGGCTCGCGTGCCCTTGAGACTCAACTTATTTTCCCATTGCCGCAAGACGCTGCTATCAGTGGTCTGACGCTGGTTGTTGACGGCAAGGAACTCGCGGGCAAGCTGCACACGAAAGCCGAAGCTCGCCGCATTTACGAGGCGATCGTTCGGAAGCGTCGCGATCCCGCTTTGTTGGAATACATGGGACAAGGTCTCTTTCAGACCAGTGTCTTCCCGGTTCCGCCCGGAAAAGAGAGTCGCGTTGAGATTCGTTATTCTCAACTTTTGAAGAAGGACAACGGGCTCGTCGATTTAATGATCCCGATCAGCCGCAGTAAGCACTGCAATCGTCCTGTTGACCTGATGAAAATCACCGTGCGACTTTCGGCGGGCGATTCGATCAAGACCGTTTACAGTCCCACGCACGACGCCTCGATCGATCGCACCAGCGATTCGACGGCTGTTTGCAAACTTCAACTCCGCAATGTCTTCACCGCTGACGACTTCCGCCTGATGTACGGAACTCGCAATGGTTTGGTTGGCATGAACGTGATCAGCTACCGGCCCAATCCTAAAGAGGACGGTTACTTCCTCTTGCTGGCCAGTCCTGAGGTCAAAGTTGATCCGTCGAAGAAGATTCCGAAGACGACCGTTTTCGTTTTGGACCGTTCGGGCAGTATGAACGGCCAAAAGATGGAGCAGGCTCGCGGAGCACTGAAGTATTTTCTAAACCAATTACGAGAGTCTGGCGAAGGCGACTTGTTCAATATTGTTGCCTACGATTCGGCCGTCGAGAGTTTCCGTCCCGAACTTCAACGCGCCGACGAAAAGTCGATTCAAAAGGCTTTGGGATTCGTCGACGGATTGTTTGCTGGCGGAAGCACAAACATCGACGGCGCCCTGACCACGAGTCTTGGCATGTTGACGAATCCGCAACGCCCCAGTTACGTCATGTTCTTGACGGACGGGCTTCCGACTGTCGGTGTCCGCAATCCCAATCAGATTGCGGCCAACGCCAAATCGAACAACAAGATCAAGGCTCGTATGTTTAACTTCGGTGTTGGCTACGATGTCAACAGCCGATTGCTGGACCGATTGTCTCGAGACAGCCGCGGTCAATCCGTGTACGTGCGGCCGAACGAGGACATCGAATCCCGTGTTGCTTCGCTCTATGGCAAGATTTCCTCACCCTTGCTGACGGACATCGCGGTTGATTTCGACTTTGATGTCGAACGCCCCGCCAGTGCTCCCAAGCCCATCAATCGACGGTATCCGCGTCAGTTGACGGATTTGTTCCGTGGCGAGCAAGTGGTCATTGTCGGCCGATACAAGCAAAGCGGATTGGCCAAGGTCACGTTGACAGGTCACGTTGGCGGAGAGCAAAAGACGTTTAGCTTTCCGGTCACGTTGGCGAAAAAGTCGTTGGACGAGTCGAATGGTTTTGTCGAGAAGCTCTGGGCGGCTCGACGGATCGGCGAGATCATCGATGATCTTGATTTGAATGGACACAACCAAGAACTGGTCAACGAACTGGTTCAGTTGTCAATTCGACATGGAATCATGACGCCGTATACGTCGTTCCTTGCCGATGAGACGGTTGCTTTAGGTGCTGGCGAAATGAATCGTCGACGAGCTAGAGACGAGGTCGGAGCACAACTGAGTCGCGAGTCTGGACGCAGCGGCTTCAATCAGCGTGCACTAAAAGAACGGCTGCAGAACACGAATCGAGCACCCCAGGCAGCTCCGGCATCAAGAGTTGCTAGCGGCACTGCCGGAGGTGGCTTCGCTGGCAAAGCTCTGAGCGAATTGGATAAGTTGCAGTTAGGCATCGAGGATGCTGAAGTTGCCTATCGCATGCAATCGAACGTCCGACAGATTGGCCAAAAAGCATTCTTCTATAAGAAAAATCGTTGGCAAGATTCCTCGGTATCCAACGAAGAAGAAAAGAAGGCTGTTCGAATCGTTCAATTCAGCAAGGAGTACTTCGAGCTAGCAGCGACCCAAGGAGGTAAGTTGGCGAAGTACCTGGCATTCGACGAATCTGTCGTCATCAACCTAGACGGAAAGACTTATCAAATCGATCCAACGCCCATCGAAGGAGAATAATGGGCTCTTGATTCTCGTAAACAAGCCGGCGTGGATTCCGCCTCCCATGAAACAAGGCCAACGGTTTCGACCGTTGGCCTTGTGGTTTTCTTTGTTGTGGTCCTGCGACTCCGGCGCAGGCACTCCGCGACGGAGTCGCGGAGCCACGGGTAGCGCTGTCCCCTTATACCAATTCAGAGCCCTTCGTCTTCGCGACGGCAAGTTCAGCCGACATGTCACGCGGGATGGTTGGTGTCATCACGACTTCTTCGATCAGCGTCCGGTGAGCCATCGTCGCGCAGAGCATGATGGCATCGGCGACGTCCTCGGGACGCATCATGGTTTCTCTTGCATCCTGTGGCGGCGGGGCAGGGCGACCGTCGAGGATCGGGGTGTTGACTTCTCCCGGAACAATTGTTGTAGCGCGAATGCCCAACGATCGAAGTTCGCTGCTGAGACCGCGCATCAAGTTCAGAGACGCTGCCTTGGCCGCCGAATAAGGGGCTCCGCCGAGAACTCCTGGATTCAACGCCGCCATCGAGGATGTCGTGATGACCGTGCCCTCGCCACGGCCGATCATGTCGGGCAAACAGGCTTGAGTGAGACGGTAGACGGCATCGATGTTGATCTTGAACACCGACTCCCATTCGTCAGGTTGAACGTAACGGATTGAGCGGATCTTCGACGCGTGGCCCGCGTTGTTGACCAGGATGTCGACGCGACCAAAGGTCGACAATGTGAAGTCGGCAACGGCGGCGGCATCGTCTCCGTTTTCCAAGTCGGTCGGTTTGGCAACAGCCTCGCCACCAGCGGCTTTGATTTCGTCGACGACCGCGTTCAATGGTTCCGGACGTCTGCCAACGACGACGACCTTTGCACCTTCGGCAGCCATCATTTTGGCAGCTTCATATCCGATTCCCGTTCCTGCTCCGGTGATTATGGCAACTTTTCCGTCGAGTGAACTCATGCTGTATTCCTATGTTTGTTGCAAATTCGTGGTCGTCCTGAATTCGTGGCGGTTGGACCCACGAATTCAGGACCACCACGAATTAGAAATGAAATCTGACATCGCGCACGCATCTGTCAGTGGCTGAACGGTCAAACATCCTAGTCAATCTGATACAATCACGCATCCGTCCAAAGTCTCATTGTTGGGAGTTCTCGATGTCGACGTTTCGATGTGTGTTCTGTGCTGTTGCTGTTCTCGTCCTGAGTGTTACCGTCTCCGCTGACGAACCGATCAAGATCTACGACACTCAGAAACTCGACATTCCACTGCCAACGCCGGAACAATCCGTCAAGATGATCAGCGTGCCCAAGGGATTCAAGGTCACGTTGTTCGCGGGTGAGCCCAACGTGCGGCAGCCCATTGCCGGTACGACCGATGAACGCGGTCGATTGTGGATTGTCGAGAATTACACATACGCTGAACGCGGTTTGAACTACGACATGAGACTCCGCGACCGCATCGTCATTCTCGACGACACCGACGGCGACGGCAAATTCGACAAGCGAACAATCTTTTGGGACAAGTCGCCGCAAATCACCAGCGTGGCTGTCGGCTTTGGCGGAGTCTGGTTCTTGGCGGCCCCCTATCTGTATTTTCTGCCCGATGCCGACAAGGACGACGTCCCTGATGGCGAGCCTCAAATTATCCTAGACGGATTCAACAATGACACGATTCGTCACAATATTGTGAACGGGCTGACGTGGGGACCTGACGGATGGCTTTATGGATTGCATGGAATCACGGCAACATCGTCAGTCGGCGTTCCAGGGGCGACGGCGTCCCAACGAACTAACCTGAACTGTGGCGTGTGGCGATACCATCTAACTTGCAAACGATTTGAACTAGTCGCCCAAGGTGGCACGAATCCGTGGGGCTTCGACTTCGACGACCATGGCGAGATGTTCATGATCAACACAGTCATTGGGCACCTGTGGCACGTTGTCCCCGGAGCATACTATCGCCGCATGTTTGGCAGCCACTTTAATCCTCACATCTACCAGGTGATCGAGCAGACAGCGGATCACTTCCATTGGAACAAGGATGGCGAGCGTTGGCATGAGACGAAGAAAATTGGCGTCACCGACGAAACGGATAAGGCCGGCGGCGGCCACGCTCACTGTGGGCTGATGTTTTACTTGTCCGATCAGTGGCCGAAGAAATACCGCAATACATTATTCACCGTTAATCTGCACGGCTTGCGAATCAACAATGATCGCATCCAAAGGCATGGCAACGGTTACGTCGGCAAGCACAACGACGACTTTCTAAAGAGTAAAGATTCCTGGTTTCGTGGCGTTGAGCTAATACCGTCAGCAGATGGCTCGATGTATGTGTTGGACTGGTCAGACATTGGCGAGTGTCACGAGAACGACGGCGTGCATCGCACCTCGGGCCGAATTTACAAGGTCAGCTATCAGTCCAGTAAGAACAAAGCGTTGCAACCAAAGGTTGATGGTCGTGGACACATCCGCCGCCCATCGGTGTCGAAAAGCGGCGAAAGTGTTCAGAAAAAACACGCGGAGCGTGCACCGAACTTGGGCAAACTGAGCAGCCTGCAACTTGCCGAGCTGCAAAGTGATCCCAACGATTGGGCGGTCCGACACGCGCGACGTTTGTTGCAGGAACGACACGTCGCTGGCGAGGACATGACGGAAGCCGCAAAGCATCTCTTCACCCTCTACGGATCCGCCAAGGATGTGCGAGTGCGATTGCGAGCCATGTGGGCGCTCTATGGAATGGGCCAATTGACCGAGCCGCACCTAACTCAGGCTTTCATCGATAAGAATGAACACGTTCGAGCTTGGGCGATCCGTTTGTTTTGTGATCGGTATGTCGATTTGCCGGCCTCGTCTTGCCGTATTCTGGCGAAGTTGGCCATCGAGGAGACCTCGCCATTGGTTCGACTTTATCTGGCATCCGCCATGCGACAACTGCCGGCTCGCGAGCGATTTCGTGTTGCGATTGGTTTGATGAAGCACGCCGAAGATGCCGACGATCGAATGCAGCCATTATTGATTTGGTATGGGCTCGAGTCAGCGGTTACGAAGCATCCACTTTATGCAGTCGACACGATTCGATTGTCAAAAATGCCGCTGGTACAAGAATTCATCGCCCGTCGTCTGGCCAGTGATTGGGAAAAGAACGGGAAAGCAATCGACTTTCTTGTTGGTTTAATGATGTCACCGAAGCAGGATTTCACGGAGCCCGTTGCTCATGGAATCAGTAGCGGTCTTCGAGGCCGTCGCCGCGTCGCTGCTCCAAAAAGATGGGACGAAATTGCCAAACACCTTGCCAAGAGTAAAGATCAAGAAGTAGTCGAGATAGCTCGCGAGTTGGGTGTCGTCTTTGGTGACGGACGCGCGCTGGACCAAGTCCGCGCGATCGCCAAAGATCAAAGTGTCGATACCGCCGGGCGAGTTCGCGCGATTCGAACGTTAATCCAAGGCCGGCCTGACGACTTGTTCGCGATCTTGAAGCCGCTGATGAACGACCGAGTCGTCCAGCACGAGGTGGCTCGTGCGTTGGCTTACTGCGATGATACTTCCGTGCCCAACTTGATTCTTGGGCAATTTGCCCGCATGTCTCCAGAAGGGCAAGACAACGCGATCAACACTTTGTCGTCGCGTTCGGAGTGGGCCTTCAAACTGCTAGACAATGTTGAGAGTGGACGTTTATCTATAGGGATGATCACGGCATTTCACGCTCGCCAGATTCAAAGTTTTGGTGACGAGAAACTGAGCCAGCGGCTGGCGGAAGTTTGGGGCGAGATTCGCGACACCTCGGAAGAAAAGAAACAGCTGATCGACGAGCTGAGAAAGTCGCTCACACCTGAAAAGCTGAAAGCCGCCGATCTTTCACGAGGACGATTGGCGTTCGAGAAGACTTGTTCCGTCTGCCACACACTCTACGGCCGCGGCAAGAACGTGGGCCCCGATCTGACCGGTGGTAATCGCAAGAACCTGGAATACTTGTTAGAGAATATTGTGGATCCGAGTGCGTCGGTCGCTGCCAACTTCCGCTCATCGACGATTCGATTAGACGGTGGCCAAGTCATCAATGGCGTCGTGCTGACAACGACGGACAAGACTGTGACGATTCAAACCAAGCAGGAAACGCTGACCGTCGATGCGGGCGACATCGAGGCGATTCGCCAGACCAAGCTGTCGCTGATGCCCGATGGCGTGCTCAAGACGCTAGATGCCAACGCGATCCGAGACTTGTTCGCGTACCTAATGTCGTCTTCCCAGGTGCCATTACCCAAGGCGAGCCAATGACCCGTGGTTCTGCGACTCCGTTCGCAGGACCCCGCGAACGGAGTCGCGAGGCCACAGGTTGTCGTAGTACGGGATCCCACCTATGTGACCGCGTTATTGTCAAATTCGGATCAATTTGAAGATTTCTTGCCTGACTAATAATGGAATGACGGGGCAGCCGAATAACCTTACGAGGCACCACGCGCACGCTCCGCGTATGTCCTCAGATCGGCAGTTGCACAGTCTGCAGCTCTTTGCTTGGGCCCAAATCATCCGAAACCAGTAAGCGTGTGTATACACTTTAACTGGATCGCTTGACCGAAATGCGAAAGCTTCAGTAAACTGACAATCCGTTGCGATCAATTGTGGGGGTTGGTTCTAACGTGTTGCTACGACTGCATCTTTGGCAGATACGGACATCCTAGCAGAACATTGATTCGACCTTAGACGGTCTTCGAGCGGACAAGGCTTTTGATACGACAAGGATCCACCTTGAGAGCCCTCATCAGTGATATTCACGGAAACCTGGAAGCCTTAGAGTCCGTCTTGGCTGATATTGCAGAACAGGGTATCGACGAGATCTACTGCTTGGGTGATATCGTCGGTTATGGGCCCGATCCGTGCGAATGCATCGACAAGGTGATGTGTTGCCAAGTTTGCTTGCTGGGCAACCATGATCAAGGTGCACTTTTTGATCCGGAAGGATTCAACGCCGGAGCGGAGAAGGCCATTTTCTGGACTCGCAAGATGATCGAAAGTGGCGACAGTGCCGCCACCGAGAGTCGATGGGAGTTTTTGGGCGAGCTACCTCGGATGCGACGCGAAGGGAACTTACTTTTCGTGCACGGATCGGCTCGCAACCCGTTAAACGAGTATGTCTTTCCCGAAGACATTTACAATCAACGGAAGATGGAGCGAATATTCGCGCTGGTCGAGCGAAATTGTTTCCAGGGGCATACTCACATCCCTGGTATCTTTACGGAAGATCTCAACTTTTTGGCCCCTGAAGAA
>PBMZ01000162.1 GCA_002722955.1 Planctomycetaceae bacterium
GGCTTCAGAGATCACGAATACTTCTTCCTAAAAATCAAACAAGCATTCCCCGGAATTCAGTGAAGAACCTTTTTTTTGCGCCGGAATTGGTTGTTGGCGGGGACTATACTCGCAGAGTGATGAATGATTCTGGACAACAACTTGATTCTGCGGCCCCGATCGAATCCGTTCAGGAGGTCGAGCTATTGGGCCGCTTTGTGGAAGGTCAAGATGAGGCGGCCTTTCGGCAAATTGTTGTTCGGCATGGTCCGTTGGTGATTGGTGTTTGCCGTCGCATGATGCGGAACGAACACGATGCGGAAGATGTAATCCAGGCCACGTTTTTGGTGCTGGCACGCAAGGCGAATCGGATTCGCAAATCAACGTCACTCGGAAGCTGGTTGTATGGCGTTGCCTATCGATTGTCGATGAAGGCAGGAGCGAAGAAACGGAGCTTGAAGGAACGGCTATTGCGGACTGAACCGATGGGCTCGAAAGATACACTTGAGATCGTTTCCGAGACAACTCGCTTCGAGATGTGATGACGTATCTGTCTGATATCCACAACATCCCCATCCTGATCGATGAGCAGAGTCTGGCTGAGGACGGCATCGATCCTGATGAGCCAATCGACTTGTTTTTGTCTGGCATTCGATTAGAAAGCGTGCTTCGACGCATTCTTGATCCGCTGGCGCTCGAATTCGTCATCGAGCACGACGCGATGACGATCACGACATCCGAGGCGGCTCGTGGAAAGTAGTCAGCACGCGTCTACAACTCGACAGCCTTGATGAATCACAAAGATGGATTAGATGCCAAAGAGTTGGCCGGGATCATTGAATCGACGATCGAACCAGAAAGCTGGAGTAGTGTTGGTGGCAATGGTGTCATCCGCCCGATCCCCAGCGGATTGGTCATCACACAGTCTCAAAAAGTTCACCGCAAGATCACGGCACTCTTGGACCAGGTGATGAAACATCAGCAAAGCGAATAGGAGTCCTCTTCTTCGTAGCGAAGTCGCCAAGACTTTCGGCGAACATCGAGGGCCGAAACTCTTGGCGAGTTTCGCTACCACTTTCGTGTCATGAAAACACCGCTAATCAGCTGCCCGGCGTCCACGGAGCAGTATCCATTTGGCATATAAGCCAAATAATGTTGGCACAAGGAACAGGATCCAAATCGTCGCCATCACAAGTCCAAACGAAACGCTGATCGCCATCGGGATAATGACCTGAGCTTGCGTGTTTCTTTCGGCAAGGATCGGCAGCAGCGCGGCGATGGTTGTAATCGACGTCAGCATTACGGGACGAAGTCGGCGCCGACCGGATTCCAGCAGAGCATCGGATAGGTCGGCACCTTCTTCCAATCGCCGGTTGATGAAGTCAACCAAAACGATCGAGTCGTTGGCGATGATTCCAGCCAAAGTCACGGCACCAAAAAGGCTGAAGAGCGTTAACGGGTAACCCAGAATCCAGTGCCCAAGCACTGCGCCGATCAAACCAAATGGCAAGACAGCCAGGATGATCAACGGTTGAATGTACGATTTGAATTCGTACGTCAGCAACGCGAACATGCCGAAGATGGCTAATGTAAAACCAATCATCAGACTGTTGAACGAGCGTCGCGTTTGCTCTTGTTGGCCATCCCAACGCTCTTGCACCGATGGGTGTTGCTGCAGCAGGTCGGACAAGAAACCCGCTCTCAGATCATTGACGATGTTCAACGCGTTGCCTTGAGTCTCGTCGACGTTGGCCGAAATCGTCACCGCCCGTTGTTGGTCGATGCGACGAATGTTCGAGTAGCCGCGGCGAGACTGGACGTGAGCTAACACGGGCAAGGGAATCTCGTCACCGTCATCCGTTTGGACTCGGATTTCGTCCATTTGATACAGATTTCGACGCTCGGACTCTGGGTAGCGGACCATCAGCTTGATCTCGTGTCGGCCTCGCTGCAGCCGCATAACCTCTTCGCCGTAGTAAGCCGCACGAACAGTCCGCGCGAGGTCCTCGAGCTGGATGCCCAACGCCTCGGTTTCGGGCTTGAGCTTCATTTGCATTTCCCACTTGCCCGGCCCGCGGCTGTCTTGAATGTCGTAAACTCCGGTGTAGGTCGCCAATTGTTCTTTGATCTTGGCAGCGACGAATTCTAACTCGTCGATGTCCGAACCCAACAATGAAAGCTCGACGGGTCGACCACCGGGAGCTTGGTCAAGTCCCCAAAAGATGACTCGGTCCGCTCCGGCAAAGTCGCCCGCCGATTGACGCCACAGCTTCACGATTTCTTGGCTTGAGGTTTTTTGGAAGATTCGATCCGGGTCGAATTCGGCGTACACGTCGCCTCGCAATCGGTCGCGCGAGCTGGTGCGACCGACGGAACGCGTCGACGTTGTCACCAAGGTGCGGCCGTCAACTTGTAGTTGCTCGCGTTCGATTTTTCGAAAGGCCGCGTCCAAGCGTTCGGTGGCCGCGATAACGGTTTCAGGCGGTGTGCCTTTGGGGTACTCGACATAAGCATAAACGAATTCCCAATCCAACTTGGGACTGAAAACAAAGGGAGTCAAGCCGCCTCGATACAAGCCGATCGCCAGCAACATCGTGGCCAGTGATCCACTGATGACCAAACCTGGATTCGATAAACTCCATCGAAAACACGGTGCGTAAACGCGATCAATGAAGGCGGCGACGGCCTGTTGGACCTGACGCTGAAACCACGGGATTTCCGTGGGGCGTTCGGGCAATCGGCTGTGAGCTAAGTGGCACGGAAGGATGAACAGCGCCTCGAATAATGAGAGCAAGAGCATTGAAATCAACCCCAACGGCATGACTGCAATCCACTTGCCCATATCACCACTGACATAGGCCAAAGGAATAAAAGCGATCACCGTTGTTAACACCGAGTTGATGACTGCCGGAGCAACCTCGACCGTCCCGTCGATAGCGGCTTCTAACCCAGACTTGCCAGTTAGCCGATGAGCGTAAACGTTTTCGGCAATCACGATGGCGTCGTCGACAACGATCCCTAAGGCCATCACAAAGGCGAACATCGAGTAAACGTTCAGTGTGGCATCGCAGGCCAACATAATCGCGCACGTGCCGAAAACGGAGATGGGAATTCCCAGAGCGACCCAGATCGCTAAGCGTTGGTCTAAGAACAAACCCAACACGCCAAACACCAACAACAACCCAACGATGCCGTTGCGAGATAGCAAATCCAATCGGTCACGGGCCTGCTTTGACCAGTCGCCCCAGACCTTTAACTTGTAGCCATCGGGCATCTGCTTCGCGGCAGCGTAAGCATAGACTTGGTCGCGGATTGTCAGCATGTCCTCTTCAGGAGTCATCCGCACCATGATCCATTGGTGTGGTTTGCCGTCCAGCCGCAAGAAGATCTCGCGGTCGTCAAAACCGTCCTTGACCGTGCCTAGATCGCCCACCGTTAAGGTCGTGCCGCTGGAATCTTGCAGCACGGGAATCTTGGCGATCTCCGCGCCGGAAACGTGCTTGTTCGATGCTCTGACTAAGACTTCGCCGGTGGGAGTTTTGATCGAGCCACTCGGCAGTTCTATGTTTCCGCGACGTACGGCCTCGGCGACATCTTCGTGAGTCAAGCCATACTTCCGCAGCGTTGCCTGTGAGATCTCGATATCGATCTGATAGCCCTTGGCTTGATCCATGCTGGCATACGACACCTCGGACAATTGCATCAGGTCGTCATAGACTTGCTCTGTGACTTCTCGCAATTCTCGCTCGGCAATCGGATCGTTGTCAGGATCGCTACCTTCTGGCGGAATGACGGAAATGGAGATTACCGGATTGAAGCGCACGGCCAATTTGACGACGGGCTTCTCGGCTTCGTCCGGGAAAGTTGGTATCCGGTCGATGGCGCCTCGGACTTCCTCCAACACTTTGTTGGGATCGTCGACGTCTGAATCTAATTCGGCTCTGACCGAACCTTTTCCTTCTTCTGCAGACGAGACAACTTTACGGATTCCCACGATCGAGCGGATCGCTTCTTCAACCCTCAGGCAAATGGCTTTTTCTGTTTCGGAAGGTGACGCACCTGGATAGCTGACCGAAACGTTGATCTCGTCCGGTCGATAATCGGGATAGCGTTCGCGCCGCAATTTGAACATGCACGCGACGCCAACCACCAGAAGAGCCATCATCAATGTATTCATTGATGGCGAGTTGCGGATCGCCCAAGAAATGACAGGCCTCATCGCCGGACCTCGTCCGAATCAGGCTCACGCGTTTGAGCGGGGGCCACGGCATCGTCGATCTTCAATTCGCGTACTTGGCTACCGTCAACGGGAGTCACCAGTTGGGTGACGCTGATCCGATCTCCCTGTTGCAAGTCGATTTCTTGAGCTCGAACCAAAACCGCATCGGGAAGCATCTTGGCCTTTTGCACACGATGGACTCGAAGACGCTCGTCCTTAACGCTCCACACTTGACCATTCGGCTGAACGGCTCGATTCGGAATGCGCCAAAGCCGGTCTTTAGGAGTGACTCGCAACGTGACTGTCACAAACATGCCGCGCATCAAAGTGGGCGGTCCCTTCGTTGAGTCTTTTCTCAATGGGTTTGTCACGGTAACACGGCAAGCGATCGTGCGTGTCTTCCGATCAACGCCACCATTTTCGTACCGCGATAAGACTCCGTTCCAATGAAACTTCTCGCCAGCGATTTCGCAGCTGACATCGGCATTGATAGCGGGAACCTCATACTGATTCGATGCCTGATTGGCATTCGAAACGCTGGCGGGCTGAACGCTTTGAGTTCGAGATCTCTGTGGCGTCGCACTCTCGGAAGTCCAAAGCCAATAGAGGTCTTCCATTCGCAAGCTGCATTCCACATCCACCGAAGAGGTGTCTTCCAGCTTCAGCAACATATCACCAGTTTGCACATAGTTTCCCTTTTCGACGGCAACCACTGTAATGATGCCGTCAAAAGGTGCTGTGATACCGGTTCGAGTGAGATTCAGTTGAGCCTGGTCTCTTTGGAATTCGGTCAGTTTGCGCTGTGCCTCGAGACGCTCGCGTCGAATCGGAATCGCATCTTTGCGATTTTCCAACAAGCGTAATGCGTTTCGAGCTTGAAGTTCGGTTCGCTCGACTGCCTCTCTTTCAGAGTCCGTGATGGCATTTTTTGTTGCCAATCCCGTTAATCGCTTCGACGCGATTTCGGCGATCTTCAATTCTTGTTGAGCCAATTTGATCAAGCCGTCGAGGCCCGATTCTTCGGTTTGTAGCTGTTTGATGTCGGCTGCAACTTGCTTCAATTCGCTGTCGAGCTCGTTCACTTGAAGCTCGAATCGCTGCGGATCGATTTGCAGCAACGGCGTTCCAGCGCGAACATGCCGTCCACTTTCGATTGTCTCGCCCTTGGCAATTATGGCGCCGGCCACTTCCGCCGATAGAGTGACTTCTCGATGCGGCACGACGTTGCCGCTGCCTTGAATTGGAAACGCCGTGACACTTGTGGGCAAAGCGATGGTCTCGACCAAGAGCGGTGGCGGCTGCGATGCGACTCGATCTGGCGGCGTCTCCTTGGCACTCAACCAAAGCAACCCGCCCACACCCAGTCCGATGACGATGACAGGCAACACGAGTTGTGAGAGCAATCGCTGGATCATCCGGTTCCGCCGTTTACGGATTGGCTTCGATCATATCAAGCCCTGATTATACAACAGCACATGACACAATCGTAGGTGCATTCGCAATTCCAGGTAGTGGCCATGCCGCCAAGAAGCCCGGCTTTTCGGAAAAGCCGGGCTTCTATTGAGCAAGTCAGCAATGTGCTGGACGATCATTCCAGGAATCCGCGAGTCCCAATCCAATGGGCGGCATGATCCGTCCACGACGCAATCTGCGAGCCGTTGACGGGACGCATCCCATAACCGTGGCCACCGTTCCCGTAGACATGCAGTTCTGATGATATTCCGAATTGCTTCAGCTTCACATAAAACAAAACCGCGCCAAGCGACGACGAGCGATCGTCATCAGTGTGAGCGATATAAGTTGGCGGACAATCTTTGGGCACTTGCACCCCTTGAATCAGCGCTTTGCGTTGCACGTCGTAAACGTTCCACGGATAAATCAAAAGTGCAAAGTCCGGCCGATGAGAGACTTCGTCGATGTCATCAATCTTGTCATAAGCGATCTTTCCCTTCGAGCACAAATGTCGCGCGGCGACTTGGCCGCCTGCGGAAAAGCCCAACAAACCAATTCGGTCTTTCTTCAGACCCCAATCAGAGGCTTTCGATCGGATCAGTGAGAGGGCTCGCTGCGAGTCTTGCAAGGCCTTTGCCCACCCAGAATCTTTGGCATTGTTTTTGGTTCGATAACTGAGCACGAACGCCGAGACGCCGTGTTTATTCAGCCAGTCCGCAGCCTCCGTTCCTTCCTTGTCAGGAACGACCTTGATGAAGCCGCCACCCGGCAAGATCAGCACGGCGCTGCCGTTGGGCTTATCGGCCAAATGAACTGTCATCGTAGGCTGCGTGATTTTGATCACGCGCGTTACGGGAGGAACTTCGTTCTTTCGATATGGCTGTTTCTCACCGGTCGCCTTTGTTGTCTCGCCCGGAGCCATGTCAGGCCAGATGCTAATTGGCTCTCCGGCGAACAGTGGCGAGGTCAGTAGCGCAGCGAATAGACACATCAATGATTTCATCATTTATTCCTGTCAACGGCGTGTTCTTGCTCGTTTAACCCGTAGCCGTAGGCGAGGATTCTTGGGAATTCTCCCCGCCTACGGCTACGGGTTAAACGAAGGAAGATCAGGCTTTGGGTGCTCAGCTAAGCAAGGATATCCGTAACAACACGAGACTCCTCAACCCCCGTCAGCTTGAAGTCAAGACCCTGAAATCGATAAGTGAACCGCTCGTGATCAATTCCCAGTAGTCGCATGACGGTGGCGTGCAAGTCCCGCACATGGACGGGATTAACGACGGCGTTGTAACTGAACTCGTCGGTAGCACCGTGCGTAATTCCAGATTTCACACCGCCGCCAGCCGCCCACATGGTGAAGCAGCGGGGATGGTGATCGCGGCCACCTTCGGGGCTGTTCCATTTGCCTTGCCCGGCAACTCCGCGGCCGAACTCGCCACCCCAGAGCACTAAAGTCTCGTCCAGCAGCCCGCGTTGTTTTAGGTCTTTGACCAATGCGGCGCTGGCTTGATCCGTGTCTCGGCAACGGGCAACGCACCATGAACTCAACCGACTGTGATGATCCCAATCGGGATGAAACAGTTGGACAAATCGGACACCGCGTTCCACCAATCGCCGAGCCAAAATACAGTTAGCGGCATAACTGCCAGGGCGTCGAGAGTCTGGACCATAAAGCTCGAACGTGGATTCAGGCTCGTCGCTCAGATCGGTTAACTCGGGAATACTAGTCTGCATTCGCCAAGCCATTTCGTATTGTTGGATGCGAGTTTCAATCTCGGGATCACCGGTTTGTTGAAACCGACGTTGGTTCAATTCGTTGATGCCAGACAACATGCCGCGTCGCAGATGTCGGGGCAAGCCATCCGGGTCACGCAGATAGAGCACGGGGTCCTTCGAATTGCGAAGCTTGACGCCTTGATAACGCGACGGCAAGAAGCCGCTTCCCCAGTAATGATCGTACAACGGTTGATCGCTGGGTCGTTTCATCTTCGAGATCAACACGAGATAGTCCGGCAGATTGCGGTTCTCGCTACCAAGCCCGTAGCTCGACCAAGCACCGATACTGGGACGGCCGGGAATCTGATGACCGGTCAGCATCTTCGTCATGGCCGGTGCATGATTGATCTGATCCGTCACCATCGATTTGATAAAACATAGCTCGTCCGCGACCTCGGCGTGATGCGGAAGCCACTCACCGATCGTCGCGCCGCTGTCTCCGTGTTGTTGAAATCGAGTTCTCGCGGGCATGATCAATTGTTTTTGATTGGCTGTCATCGTTGTCAGCCGTTGACCCTGCCGCACACTGGGTGGGAGTTCCTTACCAGCCCATTTGGGCAAGCCCGGCTTGTGATCGAACAATTCGATCTGCGATGGCCCACCGGATTGAGTCAAGTAGATCACACTTTTGGCTCGCGGTTGATGATGAGGAAGATCGGCCAAGCCCATCGCTTGCGTGTTGCTTTCCGCAAGGACGCGGTTGCCTGATTCCAGCAAACTGAGCGCAACAGCACAGAGACCGATTCCCGTGCATTGGCCCAGGAAATAGCGTCGAGCCATTTCAGCTTGGCTTGATGAGTTACTCATGCGAAATTGCCTCATCCAAATTAAAGAACAGACTGACGACGATGGTGAACGACGCCAGTTCGATCGGTTGTTTTGTCGAGCGTTTCTCAGGTTGACCGAACTGCAAGAATTGCTTGGCCTCGTTGGCATTCTGTTTGTAATGCGAAAGACAACGGTCCAATTCGCGTTGGATCACGCCTGCTTCAGCTTCACTTGGTGAGCGAGAAAGAATGTGTCGAAAGGCCAAATCGGTGCGCTTGCGGTTGTCCGTTTCCGCAGCAAGAACGCGGCGTGCGATTTCACGCGATGCTTCAAGAAGGCTTAAATCGTTTAGCAACGTCAGTGCATGCAGCGGAGTGTTCGTGCGACGCGGTCGAACTTCACAGACGCGGCGTTGTGCACTGTCGAATAAAAACGTCGGTGCAGCGGATCGTCGCCAAAATGTGTAAAGCGTGCGGCGAAACTGAATCAGTCCTTGGCTGGGCTGATACCGGAAACGGCCCATGAACATTTCTTGCCAGACACCATCGGGTTGGTAAGGCCGTGTGGGCGGACCGCCAAGCGTGGGGTTCAGAAGTCCGGCGGAGTGCAACGCCGCGTCGCGAATTATCCAGCTTGCAAGCCGATAGCGGGAACCTCGGGCGAGCAATCGGTTATCGGGATCGCGTTCGATTAACTCAGTCGGTAGCGAACTGCTTTGCCGATAAGTCCGGCTGCTGACGATGAGTCGCAATATGTGTTGCAGGTCCCAATCGTGCTCGACCAATTCGACAGCGAGCCAATCCAGCAAGTCGGGATGCGTCGGCAGCTCGCCTTGTAAACCAAAATCCTCGGGCGTTCGAACCAGGCCCGCGCCAAAACAAAGTTGCCACAAGTGATTGACGATTACGCGTGCCGTCAATGGGTTCTTTGCATCGACCAACCAACGCGCCAAATCAAGCCGTGTTTTCGTTTCAGCAGCGTCGCGTGACAGGACAGCGGCCGGAACGGATCGAGCAACTGGCTTGCCTTTCTTGTTCCAAACGCCGCGTTCCAGGAGATGGGTTTGGCGTCGTTTTTTGCGTTCGGAAAGAACCATCACGTTCAGTTCTCGATTCAAGAGACCTTTGACTTCGGACAACTGAGCGTTTGCACGATCGGCTTCTTGCTTGGCACGTTGATAGGCACCGTGATCGGCCAAGAACTGTTCGAAAAGCTCCGCTTCCAACTTTGCGTCATTCGCGTCCTTGCCCTTTTCCTGAAGCATGACTGCCAATCGCTCGAGCGGCATTTTGTTCAACGAACGGACGGCTTTACCACCTTGGTCAGTCATCGATAAGCGGAAACGTCCAATGTTCGCGTCGCCGATCGTGGAGCGGTGCATCAACACAAAGTTCAACTCATCATCGGCCGTCAGTTGCAGTGGTTCCGCCAGTGCAAACACCGCGTGATGAGGTTTCTTGGCATCGTGAGTTTCTGTCGTCCATCCGTTGCGAGGGTCGTCGTCAAGCGTGTCTCTGATCTTGCCATAATTGCGACCGCTGACTTTTCGTTCGACGTCGGCCAAGGCACCGTTGATCTCGATGTCTTCAAGCTGCGATCCGCCGCCGCGGCGAACTTGTAACTTGACGTCTGTTAGAATGAACTCGCCATTAGCGCCTCGCGACAGTTTACCGTCAGTGTGAGATTCATGCGGGAACACCTCGAGACTCAAACCAGTAATCCGGGGCCATTTGTCGAGCTTTACGATGAAGCGATAATCGTCTTGACGAGGATTCGGGCCGTTGGCGCGAACAATGCCTTCCGAGTCCTGCGAGAGCACGGTTCCCTCGACCGATGCAAGCCGAGTCGCTTTCAATTGTGTCCACGCTTGGAAGTCGTCGAGCGCTCGCCGTCGTTGTTGTGGGTACCATTGCTTATCGAATTCGGGCTTCGCTTCGCGGCGTTGCTTGTCGAGCGTTCTTCTTCGTTCATCGACGACCTTCTGTGCTTGGT
The DNA here is from genome assembly GCA_002722955.1 of Planctomycetaceae bacterium. Taxonomy (GTDB): domain Bacteria; phylum Planctomycetota; class Planctomycetia; order Planctomycetales; family Planctomycetaceae. The sequence continues at coordinate 10,187 of PBMZ01000162.1, forward strand.
CGACGATTGGCTTTACATGTGGTGATTTGTACTTGAGATAAGGCTTCGCCCCACCGCCAGCTCGACCGTCTTCATCGATGCTGTCGAAGAACGCGAACAAGCTATAATAATCCTCTTGAGAAATCGGATCGAACTTGTGCGAATGGCATTGAGCACACCCCAACGTCATGCCCAAGAAGACCGTGCCGGTCGTGTTGACTCGATCGATCACATAGTCGATTCGCGACTCTTCGGGATCGCGGCCGCCTTCACCGTTGGTCATGTGATTCCGGTGAAAACACGTTGCTAGGATTTGTTCTTTGGTGGCGTTCGGGAGCAGGTCGCCCGCGAACTGCTCGACGGTGAATTGGTCGAATGACATATTGCGATTGAAGGCCGAAACCACCCAATCTCGCCATGGCCAATTTGTCCGCGTGCGGTCGCCTTGGTAACCGTCCGTGTCGGAATACCGCGCGGCATCCAACCACCACATGGCCATTCGCTCGCCGTATTGTTTGGACTTCAGCCGCCGATCGATCAACTTGGTGTATGCATCGGGTGACTTGTCCGCGAGAAACGGCTCGACTTCTTCGAGTGTCGGCGGCAAGCCCGTCAGGTCCAGCGACACGCGGCGAATCAATGTATGCTTGGGGGCCTCGGCCGCGAAGTCGAGTCCCTCGCGTTTCAAGCGACGCTGGATAAAGAAGTCTACCGGGTGCGTATTCTTATCGGGCAAGTCCAACTTGCGAGGCGCCTCGAACGCCCAATGCCGTCCCCATTTCGCTCCCTCGGAAATCCATTGCCGCAGAATCTGTATTTCTCGTGGCGTGAGCTGCTTTCGGTTTGAGTCAACCGGCGGCATCCTCAAGTCGGCGTCCTTCGCAGTGACTCGCTTCAATAACTCGCTGACATCGGGCTTTCTCGCCACGATGGCGGCGCGACCATCTCGTGTTGCTGTCGCCGACTCGTTCAGGTCAAGACGCAAGTCAGCCTCGCGATGGGTTTCGTCAGGACCGTGACATTTGAAACAACGATCCGACAAAATCGGCAAGACGTCTCGCCCAAATCGAATAGGCTCGGCAGCTGACGATGACGCGATCACGAACGTGCTGAAAGACAGAACAGCCCACGTCAACAAACGTTTCCTCATCGTGAATTCCGCAGTTGTGAAGAGAATGGAACAGCAAAGACAACACAAGGCGTCATCGACGATTGTCCTCAATTCGATGGAGTGACGCAACAAACTACGGTAAGCGAGCCAGTTTCGGTGTGCGCTTCGCGTCCCTCGCTCACGCGTCAGTTTACCATCCGCGCATGAAGAAACCCGATTCGTGATTCAGAACGCAGGCGTTCTCGTCCACGGATCGGGTTTTATGATCAGTTGCGAGCTTTTCGCTTATTGACCGTATGGTTTGTAGCCGCCAGCTTGAACTTCTTGTCGCAAAGCGTTTTGGATTTGCTGCAACTGTTGTTCAAGTTGATTGATGCGAGACATCCGGTGCAACGTTTGCGGATCCACGTATCCTGGTCCAGCCGTCGGTGATGGAGCCGAGAGCGGCATGGCGCTGGTTGGCGGGAAAGTGGCGTTTGGCATGTAACCAGGATTTGGTGGATAGGTCGGATTTGGCGCGTAGCCAGGATTCGGTGCTGTAAACGGCGATGGGTTTGGTGCCGGGACGTTGTATCCACTGGGAACCATGCCCATGCTCGGGGCCGAGAAGCTTGGAGCCGGACCATAGGACGGTGGCGGCGCCATGTTGTTGTACTGTTGCTGCTGCAGCGATACCAAGTACTGTTGCCACGCTTGATTGCGAGCCGCTTGACCCATATAGGCGGCGGCGGCTTTACGTGATGTTTCGGGATAGAGTTGTGCGCGTTTGTTGTAACGATGCCAGTACTGTTGTGAATACGGCATGTTCATCGGCATACCCCAGCCACCTGCAACTTGGGCTTGTGAGAAGACATGCTTGTAGTGGTATGGCCGATAACTTGCAAACCCTTGATACGGCGACATTCGTTGATAGTAGCCATGTATCCACGGTTCGGGGCTGTCAAACGGAAACATTTGATCTTGGCCCAACGAGACCAAGGCAGCTACCGTCAGAATCGTTGTCGACATTCCCTTGCCTCCCTACAGTCATTCCTTAGGGTATGAATCGATATGTGTGCTTGCTTAGGTGCGACTCGGAATCGCCTTGAATCCAAATCTCGCCACTGCCCCACTCGGTGAGGTCATCTACCTTGAGCGAAAAACTGCAATCCTTTGGTGTCTTGCCGATCGCACTGGCAAGCAACATCTTGCCGACGGGAATATTATTGGCCGCAGACTGCCCGAATTGCCCAAGCTTGCAGTTGCTCGCTTCGGTATCATGGTTTTCGAGACATGACGAGCAACTCAAATAGATCGAGGTCTCTTATGAGCCGGGCAATACTCACTGCCGAAATCTGCGTTTGTTCTCTCACCCAACTTGCTGACGCTGGCGACCGACTGAATGTTCGACGAGTTCAACATGCGGTGACAGGTGCTTATGGCATCCAGCACCGACAAGTCTCCTCGCCTGACGAATCGATGGCTCACAGTGCTGCAAAGGTCAACGCCACGCATCACTACCATCACCATTACTTCTATTCGATGCCGGCCGTTCCCATGCAGCCGCAGCAGCAAGTTTTCTTTTACCATCAGCCCGGCGTTTATGGCGGACAGACCTTCCCGCCAGGATATCTATACATCCAACTATGTTGTGACCCAGCATACAGTGGTGGACATCCTATGCGTCGGCCGTACTACAGCTATCGCCGACCGTGGTACTCACCGGGTCCCCAGACGATGAACTCGATGATTGTCTGGTAGGCTATTCGTCCAGTGAGTAAATAAATAGGCCGGACAAGCATTGCCGATATGCGCGATCAGCGAAATGGGCACCGTCCGGCTCTTCTTGTTCGAGCATCAAGTTCTCGACGCAGTAAACCATGACGCGCTCCGCGCCAGGCGACTTGCCCAATTCTCCAGCGTCCGAGAGTTTGTTGCGATGCTTTCGAGCCACCAAGAGCTGCTGTTTGCCGCGTGATAGCCCAAGCTGCTGGTCACGAAGTAGCTCAATCACGCTTTGCTGCCGCTGGTAATTGCTGACAGGCCAAAATCGGTGCGTCGTGCCGTTTTCGTCCACTAACTCAAATGCAGTGATGCCCAGAGTGGCTGCATCTAACTCTGAACTGATGCTGTCTTTGGGGTCGTCAAACGTCGCCAATAACGGCCCGAATTGCGAGCTTGTTTGGGCAAAGTAAGCGGTGGCATCCTCTTCTGGCTCGCCATCTTCAACGTGGGCGAACGCTTCGAGAGGCACGGTGGCAACGAAGCCCTTCAATTCAATCGAGCCACGCGAGTCTCCCGTAGTTTGATGGTACACGTATATTGTGTCTTCATGCTCGCGATTCAGGATCCCGTCCTGAGTCCATTGGCGAAAATATCGCTGCATCCGCTCAAGCCGCGAAGACGCTGTGTCGGCCGGCTCATCACGGTTGCGAACAAGCCGGATGACATTGCAGGGATGATTGCGATACAGATCGCGGACATCCGACTCTTCGATCAAATCGACAGGCGGCGCGACGACTTCGGACAAGTCTCCCACTTGCCCCAGATCAAATCGCCAGCTTCGGAAAGGGTGGATATCTGCCATTGGTCAATTCTGAAGCACTAATCCGAGATTTCCTGGCCCCGAGTTTCCTTAGCGAAAAGGATGACGACAACACCCAGCAAATAGAGCGGCGCCAGTTGCAAAGCTTTCGCTTCCGGAGTCGGCGGGTTTTCGAGGAATCCGTAACCGAAAAACGCGGCCGCTGTTGCCAATCGCCCCATGTTGAAACAGAAGCCAGCTCCGGTTCCTCGCAATCGTGTTGGATACAACTCTGGAAAATACACGGCATAGCCCGCGTGCATACCCAGAGTGAAGAACCCAAACACTGGCAAGAATATCGCCACAATTGTCGGCGAAGCGTTCGTTGCAATCAGGCCTTGAAACAACACCAGCATCATCACAAACGCCAACACGTGATACAGAATGAAGGCTCCTTTGCGGCCGAGCCAATTCGAGATCGCACCGAACAGCACCAATCCCAGTCCGCCACCGATTGTATTCAGCACCATACTCAACATTTCGGCGCGTTTAATGGTGGCTTCGTGTTTCTTAAGAGCGGCCTGCCTGATTTCCTTATACTCGGCGGCAGGAACGTCTGCCGGAGGTGATAAGGCAACTCCCTCAGCGGTCAACGCGGTCTTTTGAGCATCTCGCAGCAGAGCATTCTTTCCATAAATGTGGCCACCCCAAAAAGTCACCAGGCCGATCGAGGCAAGACTGACACCAACAATCGTGTTGCGCAGATTGACGCCGTTGAAGAGTTCACTGAGTTGGCCTGTCCGTTCACCTGAGTCTTTCTCTCGTTCTTTGGCCTTCACCCAGGTGTCCGGTTCTTTCAACTTCCATCTGACCCAGACTGTCAAGAGCGCTGGCGCGGCACCGATGGCGAAACCCCATCTCCAGGCTGATTCGCCAAGTGCTGGATTGCCGACAACGAATGCTCCCGCTGCAGCTGCGCCTAAAGTTCCCAGGACACTGGAAGCGTGAAAAATTGAACTCATCACTGGCCGAGATCGTGCTGGCATGACTTCCGCGACCATGGCTGACGCCACCGCCCACTCTCCACCAACGCCCATAGCAACGAAGAATCTCAACACGACCATCTGCCACGGTGCGTTCGCCAAGGCCGTCACACAGGTGAATCCCGAATAAAACAGGATGGTGATGATCATGGTTTTCGAGCGACCAATCCTGTCGCTCAGCATTCCGAACAGCACGCCGCCAAAGGCACCGCCGAGCAAAAAGCTTCCAAATGCCCAGTCGTTCCATGTGCGGACAGACGGGTGATCAGCATCGACGCCCAGCAGTCCGGGCATCGCGTCTCTCATCGAGGCGACAAAGATTTGACCTTCGAAAACATCGAAGACCCATCCCAAAGACGCGATGATCAGGACGAGCCATTGGTAATTCGTGATCCCCTGATACCAGCGCAGGTTCTCGGTTGTTGAGGGAGTTTCGTTGGACACGTTGATCGATCAATCGTTGACAGAAGTTTCCAAGAATCGTGTGAGTTTATGAAAGTCCGAATTCGGATTCACAAAACGAACCACAGTGACCATCGTTTCTTTATCAATCAGCGTGTCAAAGTCGACATAGTGCAAGTCGAATTGGCCCTTCACCGAAACCATCACGCTGTCGAGCCCTTGTTCGCTGAGCGCACGAAAGGCACCGACGCCCAATTGACTGCCGAGCATCACGTCGAATGCTGTAGGCTGAACGCAGCGAGCCTCGTAACCGAATTGCAGACCTTTGACCTTTTTCGATTTCCACTTCGGGTCCTCAGGATCGAGGCCTTCAGGATTGATCTTCTTTTCGTAAGCGGCTTTGACCAACTTGGCAAACATCTTGCCCAAGTCCAGTTCAGCGACGGCGATATGCCCGTGAGCATCCCGCGGGACATCCTTGAGTTTCTCGGCCGAGAAGTACTCCGCTAAGCCCTCGGCAACCACGATGACGCCGAACGCCTTGCCTTCTTTTTCACGGACTTCCATCATGCTAACGATGCGGTCAACGACGGCATCGATATTCATGATCGTTCGTGCCGTCTTTTCGCCAGTCTTCGTGTCGACAACCTCTTCTTGAGTTGCGTACGGCCCAGTGATGTCTTCAACGCTGATCGCCAAGCTGGCTTCTCCCGCAATCGCGGCTCCATAGGCCAACCAACCGGCGCTGCGACCCATTGATTCACAAATGAAGTAACTTCCGTCGGTCTCGGCATCGGCCAACACATTGCGGATTTCGCCGGCGATCACCTCGACTGCCGAAAAGTACCCGAAGGTGAAATCGATGCCCGAGTAATCGTTGTCGATCGTTTTGGGAACATGCACGACTGGCAATCGCGGGCAGTCCTCGGGCAACGTGTCTTGGAAGCGGCGGAATTTGTTCGCCGTCTTCAACGTGTCATCGCCGCCGATCGAGACCAACGCCTCGACGCCGATCGATCGCAACGCATCGTAAACAGTTCGCATCGGCGCGGTTCGAGAAGCGTCCTCGAGATGAGCCGGCGAACTGATGTCTTTTCCAGGGTTCGCGCGAGCGGTACCAATCAAGATGCCGCGAGTGTTGCGAGACCTCTTGAGGCTTGTGTGGTCCAATTTGATGTAGTCGGCCCCCTCTTCCAGACCGATCTCCAGATTGTACTCCATCAAACGTGAGTAGCCATTCTTGATGCCTACGACTTCGCAACCGCTACGAAGAAATGAGACGGCGGCTGTGGAAATCACCGCGTTGGCTGAAGGGGCTGGGCCACCGGAAAACAACAGAGCGACCTTCTTAAATTGTCGCTTAATATTTTGTGGACGGGCTAATGTATCCGCCATTACTGACCTCTTTTGATGCTAAATTGCCACTTTTGACATCACGTTGCTAACAGCACGGTGATGTCATATTCAGAACAACACCGGATCGTGCGCAGCCTGTCATTTTACTCGACGGCAAAGCTCACTTGCAACCGGGCCGAAATCGACGGCATTGCTGGTGTGCTCACCGATTTTGGTTTTTTCGCAGGTTCACGAGAACGACCTGTATCGGGTGGCTGGGGTCGAGTCTTCGAGCCCCCAGA
>PBMZ01000163.1 GCA_002722955.1 Planctomycetaceae bacterium
AAAGTCATCGTCGTTGCATGCATGAGAAAACTACTCGTCATCCTGAACACCATGGTCAAAAACGATTCTCACTGGAAACACCAAATCTCATGTCAAAACTCTTGAAAAACAACACAGCAGCTCATACCGCATGGATCGATCTTGGTGACGAAGGAAAGACACTCTATGCGGCTGTGGATTTGGTTGTACCTGAACTTGGCCAGCAAGCATCATTTTCATTGGCCACCGCCAGTGGCGCGGAACGCGTCATTGTTGGAATTGACGAGCAAGGTCGCCTTCGCGCCGAACTGTATAAGGCGACGGTAACCGGACCCAAGTTGAAGTCCGGTGGAAAACATTCATTGCTGATTCGCATTCACAGCCATCGCGAGAAGCCTGACGAGTTGTATCTACAACTGGGGTCTTCGGAACAGATTCCCGCCGAACCAAACGGCTGGATGCTATCTAACATCAAGGGCCGCAGTGCTGCCGACCTTTCCCGTGTTCTCTTTCACAACGACACTAGAGACACAGGCTTCAAGAATGTCCGCGTAGCTCCAACCTACGATGCGCTTGCTGAAGCAAAAGTCCTTTCCAATCTAAAGTGAGTTTATTTCAACCGCACTCTTTGCAGTACACGTGCAGCCTGCGGCATTCAAGGTCGTGATGAGATTCCATATACTCACAGTTCTCTAGCGTGGCTTCGGTGTATAGCGAATTGAATTGCCGAAGCGTTTCCATGGCTATTGCCTCACACGAGATTATGAAGCAGGCGGATTGCCGATGAGAATTCACAACAATGGACATCATCAGAATTCACGAGTGCATGCTGACTCGTTTCGGTTGGCCAGCTTGTCGGCTGTGGCGATTGCTCTCGTCGTAACCACGTCTGCGTTCGCCGAGTCGGCCCCCATTCAGTTTAATCGCGACATTCGACCGATTCTGTCTGACAAGTGCTTTCATTGTCACGGACCGGACTCGGCGAGCCGTCAGGGAGACCTGCGACTTGATCAGAAAGTTGCTGCGTCTTCGGTGATCAAGTCTGGTGATGTCGCGGCCAGTGAGTTGATTGCGCGGATTACTCACAAGGACACGGAACAGCGAATGCCGCCCAGTGACTCGGGCCGAACGCTAAGTCGTGGCGAGATTGAGCTGCTGACTCGATGGGTCGAGCAGGGGGCTGCGTGGCAAGAGCATTGGTCGTTCGTCCCACCAGCACGCCCAGCAGTACCTGAAGTGAAACAAAAAGCTTGGATACAGAATTCAATTGACCGCTTCGTATTGGCGCGGCTTGAAGCAATCGGCATGCAGCCGTCGCCACGAGCCACCAAAACAGCTTTGATTCGTCGCGTCACATTTGACCTAACGGGATTACCTCCCACATTGCCCGAGATCGATGCCTTTCTTGACGACGATTCGACTGAGGCGTTCGAGCGTGTGGTGGATCGTTTGCTGGAGTCTCATCACTACGGCGAAAGAATGGCCAGCGATTGGCTCGATGCCGCTCGCTATGCCGACTCGCACGGTTATAGTCTCGATCGTCGCCGGGTGATGTGGCCCTGGCGCGATTGGGTAATTCATGCTTACAACGAAAACATGCCCTTCGACCGATTCACGGTCGAGCAGATTGCAGGCGATTTGCTGCCGAACGCAACGATCGCTCAGCAAGTGGCAACAGGCTTTAATCGCAATCACCCCATTCAAAGCGAAGGTGGTGTGATCAACGAAGAGTACCGCGTCGAAACCGTTGTCGATCGAGTCGAGACGACTAGTGCCGTTTTTCTTGGGATGACCATGGGCTGCGGACGCTGTCATGATCATAAGTACGAGCCCATCTCGCAGCGCGAGTTCTACCAGTTCTATGCCTTCTTTAATAACGTGCCCGAGACAGCTCACGTTGGTAACCGCGACAACGACGCCGACAAGCCATTTCTTGCCGCTCCGTCGGTATTGCAGAACGTGCAGATCAAACAACTTGAAACACAGATTGCGGCTGCCGAGAAAGCGTTGCAGGCAGTGGAATCAGGGCCGCCGCCGAAACCCGTGGAACGTGTCTGGATCGACGACACTTTGCCCGCTGGTGCGGTACCGTTCGGTAATGGTAGTGGTCCGCAGGAGTTCCGATTTGTTAGCGGTGAAGGGCATCCGGTTCTTGCTGGCAAGAAGTCATCGCAGCGTACCAGCAACGGGCTTGGTCAGCACGGATTTCAAAACGCTGTGCCATTGACGGTGTCGACGGGAACCAAGCTTTTTGCACACGTGTTTCTTGATCCAAAGAACCCGCCGCAAGAAATCATGTTGCAATGGCATGGGGCAAACGGATGGGAGCATCGGGCCTATTGGGGCGGCAATCACATTGCCTGGGGAGCGGATAAAACAATCAGTCGCCTGCCAATGGGAGCAATGCCAGAAACCGGTAAATGGATACGACTCGAAGTCGACGCAACAGCAGTGGGCTTCAAGACTGGCTCGCAGATCAACGGTTGGGCCTTCACGCAATTCGGTGGCAGTGTGCACTGGGACAAGGCCGGCATTGTAACTGTCGTGCAACCGCCCGCGGTCGCGAAGTTGGCGGCGCTCAAGGCCGAGCTGCAGACGATTCGAACACACAAACCAACAGTGATGGTCATGTCCGAGTTAACACCGCGTCGCAAGACATTTGTGCTGACTCGCGGGCAATATGATCAGCCATCAAAGGTCGAGGTCACGCCGTCCATTCCTGCAGTCCTTGGCAAACTACCGGCCAAGTCGAAAGAGAACGCGGTGGCAAACCGGCTGACGCTGGCTCTCTGGTTAGCGTCGCCTGAGAACCCGTTAACTGCTCGAGTCGCCGTGAATCGCTATTGGCAGATGTATTTTGGATCTGGCCTTGTGACGACTCCCGAAGACTTTGGCACACAAGGGATGCGACCATCTCATCCAGAGTTGCTCGATTGGCTGGCGACAGAGTTTGTTCGAACTGGTTGGGACGTCAAGGCAATGCAGAAACTGATCGTCATGTCAGCGACCTACCAACAGTCATCACGTATGACACCAGCACAACTGGAACGCGATCCAAAAAATAAAATGCTCGCTCGCGGAACCCGCTTTCGTCTGCCCGCCGAAATGATTCGAGACAACGCGTTGGCCATCAGTGGTCTGATGGTCGACCGTCTTGGCGGACCGTCTGTGCGACCGTATCAACCGCCAGGTCTGTGGGACGATGTGGTTTACGGCAACGTACCACGGTTTAAGCAAGACCATGGCGACAAACTTTATCGCCGCAGTCTCTACATTTATTGGAAACGCTCTGTCCCGCCGCCGAACCTGCAGATGTTCGACGCTCCGTCACGTGAAGCTTGTGTGCTGCAGCGTTCACGGACTAATACACCGTTAGCGGCACTGGTGTTGATGAACGATCCAACCTATGTCGAGGCCGCGAAAAAGCTTGCCGAACGTTCGCTGGTTGAAGCGGGCAAGCGTGAACGCGAGCGACTCGGATTCATGTTCCGTCTGGCAACGTCTCGTCAACCCGATCAGAAGGAAGTACCCCTCATGCAAGACGTACTCGACAGAGCACGCTCGCATTATGACAAGAATCGCGAGGATGCGAAAAAGCTGATGCAGATCGGTGAATCATCGATCGGCAAAGACGTTGACGTCGTGGAAGCCGCCGCCTACACGGCAATCGCCATCGCATTACTGAATCTGGACGAGACGATTACGAGGAATTGACGAGGCAGGCGATATTAAGACATCTGGCACGTTACTTCAGCAGCGACGAGAATACTTCGATGAATCATGACGAATACAATCTGATGCTTACTCGCCGGCAGTTGTTGGGCCGGTCAAGTACAGGAATCGGTTCCGTTGCCCTGGCCTCGTTGCTCAATACAGACGAACGGCTCGCCGCAGAACCGAGTGATCAATCAGGCATAGGTCGTGCGAAACGCGTGATCTATTTGTTTCAAAGTGGCGCTCCTTCGCAGTTCGAGTTGTTGGATCACAAACCCAAGCTCGACAAGCTGCACGGTCAGCAACTCGGCCCCGAATTCTTTAAAGGCCAGCGCCAGACAGGCATGACTGCCCGGCAAAAGAAGCAGGTCTGCCGATCGATCTATCACTTCAAAAAGCATGGCGATAGTGGAGCCGAGATAAGCGAGACGTTGCCGTATCTCGGTCAAGTAGCTGACGACATCTGTATCGTTCGCAGCATGCAGACTCAAGCCATCAATCACGATCCGGCCATCACGTTCTTTCAAACGGGATTCCAGCAGGCCGGGCGTCCAAGTATGGGGGCGTGGGTTAGTTACGGTCTCGGTAGCGAGAACAAGAACCTGCCGGCATATGTCGTGATGATTTCTGAAGGCAGTGGGAAACGCGATTCACAAGCGCTGTACGGTAGGCTTTGGGGCAACGGTTTTTTGCCATCAGCTCACCAGGGCGTGAAGTTTCGTTCGAAGGGTGATCCGGTGTTGTACCTGTCGAACCCAGCGGGAATCGATAGCAGGCAGCGTCGCGAGATTCTTGATCTAAGCAACAAGTTAAACGCACGGCACTACGAAGATGTTGGCGACCCCGAAACGATCACGCGAATAAAACAGGCCGAACTGGCCTTTCGGATGCAGACATCAGTGCCTGAGTTGATGGACACATCGAATGAGTCGAAGCACACGTTCGACATGTATGGCGAAGCGGCTCGCACACCGGGCACGTATGCCGCCAATTGTTTGTTGGCTCGCCGACTGGCCGAAAAGGGTGTTCGATTTATCCAACTGTATCATCGCGGCTGGGATCAGCATGGCGACATGCCTCGCGATCTACCATTGCAGTGCGGTGACGTCGATCAAGCTTCGGCCGCGTTAATCACAGATCTCAAACAGCGGGGGATGTTGGACGAGACACTGATTGTTTGGGGTGGAGAGTTTGGTCGCACGGTCTATGCTCAAGGCGGCCTGAACATGAAACGCTACGGTCGCGACCATCATCCGCGTTGCTTCAGTATGTGGCTGGCAGGCGGTGGTATCAAACCGGGTATCACTTATGGGCAAACCGATGATTTCTCATTCGACATCGTCGAGAATCCCGTGCATGTGTACGACCTACACGCCACCATGCTGCATTGTCTTGGCGTTGACCATGAACGGTTGACCTACAAATTCCAAGGCCGTCGCTACCGATTGACCGATGTGCATGGTCGAATCGTTAACGACATCCTTGCTTAACCGCGTTGCTTGTACAACGCCAGCGCCGACAGTACACGTCTTACCGCAGTTTGAGCTTCGATTCGCTCTTTCGAATCACCACGAGACGCGAGCTAGTGGTTTCAATCCGCGAATTGCTGTATTAACATCACTCAATTGAGTTCAGGTACATCGTCTTTCAAGCTAACAACTCCGTGAGGTCGGTGGAGATCGCCTATGTTGAACCCATCGTGTAAATCGACGCTCGTGCTTTGTTTGTTGACGGTTGCTGCGAACGGCGACGAAGTGTCGTTCAATCGGGACATCCGACCGATCCTTTCCGAACACTGCTTACAATGTCATGGGTTCGATGCTGATAAGCGGCAGGCCGAATTGCGGCTCGACACCCATGCCGGAGCAGTTGCTAAATTGCCTGGCGGAAAGTCTGCAATTGTGCCTGGCAAGCCGACTCAAAGTGAGCTGATCGCTCGCATTACTTCTGCTGATGCGGAGACTCGAATGCCGCCGGTTGATACCGGAAAGAAGTTGACGCAGAAGGAAATTCAAAAGCTGGTCACTTGGATCAAAGGCGGAGCGTCCTACGAAAGGCACTGGTCGTTCAATCCACCGAATGCCGCGCCGATTCCTGAAGTCTCGTCGAAAGTCTGGCCGCGGAATTCGATAGACTATTTTATCTTGGCTCGACTGGATGCCGAATCTCTTGGGCCATCCGAAGATGCCAGCCCCAATGTCTTGCTGCGGCGTTTGTCATTGGATTTGATAGGATTGCCGCCGACGCTTGCGGAGTTGGCGGGATTCGAGCGTGCATGGAAAGACGATCCCCAAGTCGCGTGGGCATCGACCATCAAACGTCTGCAGGCTTCAAAGCATTTCGGCGAGAAGTGGGCTCGATGGTGGATGGACCTTGCGCACTATGCCGACACCGATGGATACACGATCGATTATGATCGACCACACGCTTGGCGTTGGCGCGATTGGGTCATTGATGCCTTCAATCGCAACCTGCCGTTTGATCAGTTCACGCTGGAACAAATCGCGGGCGACATGCTTCCGGATGCGAAAACAGAACAGCGGATCGCCACCGGTTTCTTTCGTCACACGCTAAGTAATCGCGAGGGCGGTGCGAATCTTGAAGAGTTTCGCGTGCAGAAGATTATAGATCGTACGGCAACCTATGGCGCGACGTGGCTTGGTCTGACGGTTGAATGCGCGCAGTGTCACGATCACAAATTCGATCCCATTTCGCACCGCGAGTACTACCAGCTGTACGACTTTTTTAACAACGCGGATGAGATCAACATCAACGCGCCTCTTCCCGGTGAACAAAGCCGATTCGATGCAGCGTTAGTCGAGTACCGCCGCCGCTGGCATGAATTGGTTGATCCCGTTGAGCCGCAGTTAAATGCTGTGATGAGGAAGTGGGAACAACTGATGCTCGACGCGGAGAAATCCCCCGGCATCGACTACAAGCGGGATCGAGCGTTAGAACTGCTGGGGATTCTATGGGGGGCAGGGTATGGTGAAGGTCAACTGGAAGGCGTTCGTCTGACACGCATCCCATTTTCGAAACGGACGCAGCGGCAAAAGGAACGATTGCTTGATTATTTTTTGGGGCGAGGAGCACTTGGACTGGAGCAGGAATTCAAGGATCTGAAGCTCTATGAGTTGAGGAACAAAATTGCGGAGCTGAAGAAGACTTTGCCCTCGCTCAGTAGGCCGCAGACTTTGGAAGTGTCCATGTTTCCTCGGCAAACAAGAATCAGCATTCGTGGAGACTTTCGCACACCGGGGGCCCCTGTCCAATCAGGATTTCCCGTCGCGTTGCACGCTGTGAAATTAGCCAACCCGGTGCCCTCAAGACTTGACCTCGCACGCTGGACGGTGTCGAAAGACAATCCACTTACCGCGCGGGTGTTCGTCAATCGTATCTGGCAGGAATTGTTTGGTCGCGGACTGGTCACAACTCCTGAAGACTTTGGTGCGCAAGGTGCTTTACCGTCTCATCCAAAATTGCTCGATTGGTTGGCGGTCGATTTCGTCGAGAATGGTTGGGACATCAAACGACTGATGCGATTGATGGTAGATTCAGCGACTTATCGCCAGTCATCTCATGTAACCCACGAAAAGCTTCGCAGGGATCCCGATAATGTGCTGCTAGCCCGTGCGTCACGAGTGCGACTATCGGGTGAGCTCGTGCGAGATGCGGCGCTTGTTGTGAGCGGTTTGCTGGATCGCCGACGCGGTGGTCCAAGTGTACGACCGCCTCAGCCGGCAAACGTTGCCGAGGAAGGCAGTTATAGTGCTAAGTGGGAAACCAGTACTGGCGGCGACCGCTATCGTCGTGGAGTCTATACCTGGATTCAGCGGGTGACACCCTACGCTCAGTTTGCCACGTTTGATCTGCCTAATCCGAACCGTACCTGTTCGCGCCGGGACAGAACAAATACGCCGCTTCAGGCGTTGACGCTGTTGAACGATCCGGTGTTTGTTGAAGCTAGTGAAACGCTTGCCGATCGTCTATTGAACGAGAACAAAGATGCTGACGACGAGCAAAAGATTCGAATTGGTTATCGCGTTTGTTTTGCGCGAGATCCGCAATCCAGCGAAGTTGCACGATTGAAGACTTTCATCGCTGGTCGTCGAAAAGCCGCGGCAAACCGAAAGCCAGTGTCTGAGGCTCGGCCACGCGAGTGGTTTGTGTGGCGCGAGGTGGCGGTCGTGTTGATGAACCTTGACGAATTTATTACGCGGGAGTGATTATGAATATCCAGTCGCAGGAATTGTCACGCCGCAACATGCTGGCCCACAGCTCGTATGGATTCGGTTCAATCGCCTTAGGACATCTGCTTGCCGATGACGGACGTGCGGACATGTTGCCGTCGCGACTTCGACGAGCCAAGAACGTGATCTTTCTGTTCATGGCAGGTGCACCGTCGCATCTAGACTTGTTCGATCCCAAGCCTGAATTGAGACGGCGGCACGGCGAGCGTGCTCCCGATCATCTGATTGCCGATCTTAACGACCCAGTCGTGAAGGCGTCGCCAACTCTATTTGCCAGCCCTCGCAGATTCCGACCGTATGGCCAATCAGGGATCGAGTTGTCGGATTATTTGTCTCGCATTGGATCAGTGGCTGACGAGATTTGTCTAATTCGGTCGATGCATACGCATACCAACGTGCACGATCCAGCGCAGTTGCTCTTCAGTTGTGGAAACACCTTGTTTGGTCATCCGAGTATGGGATCGTGGGTGACCTATGGATTGGGCAGCGAGTCTCGCAACCTTCCAGGGTTCGTTGTGTTGACATCCGACTCAGGCCATGGCATTTGCGCGGGCTCGAATGTTTGGTCCAGTGGATTTCTGCCGTCGAAGTATCGGGGAGTCACCTTTCGTCGGGAAGGGGACCCAGTGCTCAATGTCTCGAATCCTAAAGACGTGACTCGCGATGACCAGCGGGCTCGGTTGAGTGTGATTCGCGATCTGAACCAGCAACAGTTTGATAAAAAGGGTGATCCAGAAATCAGCTCGCGGATTGCCTCCTATGAGATGGCGTTTCGAATGCAGGCCGCTGTGCCAGACTTGATCGATTTGAGTGACGAAACCGAAGCCACTCAAAAGATGTACGGTCTCGGTGATGAGAAAACGCGACCGTTTGGCACCAACTGTCTGCTGGCTCGACGGATGGTCGAACGTGGAGTGCGATTCATTCAAGTCGTGCATTCGAATTGGGACCATCATTCGAATCTCAACCAGACTCTGAAGGTCGATTGTGACATGGTCGATACGGGTTGTGCCGCGCTGATTCGCGATCTGAAGCAACGTGGACTTTTGGACGAAACGTTGATTGTCTGGGGCGGAGAATTTGGGCGGACGCCGATGAACGAAGTTCGTCGCGGGATCAATCCTGGTCGCGAGGGGCGAGACCATCATCCTTATGCGTTTTCGGTTTGGATGGCCGGTGGTGGAATCAAGCCTGGGACTGTCGTCGGAAATACAGATGACTTCGGATACAACGCTGTTGAAGACCGCGTTCACGTTCATGATTTGCATGCGACAATTCTGCATTGTTTGGGCGTCGATCATGAACAGCTCACCTATCGCCATCAGGGACGTGACCATCGCCTGACCGACGTTCATGGACGGGTGATCGAGAAAGCGCTGGCTTAAATGTCCATCTTTCGAATCGTCGTACTGATTGGTTTTGCGCTTGCCGCCCAAACACACGTGATTGCTGAACAACCAGGATCGCGTTTGACATATTTAGATGAAAACGATCCCTATTATCCACATCCGAGTTTTCCGCGACTGACGACTCCGATGTGGGTGGGTGAAGACGGCGTAGATGCTGTGATCCTGCTGTCGATTGACGACATGGGACGCGTGGCCGGGAACTCGTTTGCCAAACCACCGGTAGAATTCGAACGTTATTTGGCACCGATCGTCGAGCGTCTACAAAAGATCGATGGACGCAGTCCTGTCACCATCTTTACCTGTAATGCGCAACCCGATGATCCCTGTCTGCGACGAATGCTAGATCGTGGACTCTCGCTTGAGTGCCACAGTTATCAGCACCGATTTCCCTTCTTTCGAACGAACAAGGGGCACACCGCTGACGAAGCATTGAGGTTTGCACAGGAAGACTTTGTGCTGTGTATGGAGAGCTTGTTTCGAGTTCCAGGAAACCGACCGGTCGCGTGGCGGCTGCCCGGGTGCGATGCTCAGAACTCGAATTCACCCCGATTTTACGCCGAAGTGTTCCCGCTTTTGACGAGTGGCGGAAACTTTCTTTCATGCGACAGCAGCATCACGACTTGGTTTCCCTTAGATAAGCCCAGCGATGCCGCGGAACTGCGTCGTGACGCCGACGGACGACGCCGCTTCGAAAAGTATCCGCATGGGATTCCGCAGACGAAACGTTTTGTCAATCAGATTGTTGACTACCCCTTCCCATATGTGATCAATCATCGAATCTGGGAAATTCCAGTCACGATTCCGTGTGACTCTCACGGAGTTCATCAACACGGAAAACAAAGCGACAAAACTGTTGATGATTGGAAGCGAGCCGTCGATGTCTGCGTTCAAAAACAGGGATTGATGAACATTCTGTTTCACAGCATTGACTACATTCGGAACACGCAAATCCGAGACGTCGTCGAGTACGCTGATCGAACTTATGGTAAACGCGTGAAATTCCTGAACTGCCGCGAGATATACGAACGACTGACGCGCAATGTTCTCGGTGGTGAAACACTGCGATCGAAATCCGGTGGCGATAACGGTGTTCGAGTTCTGGATCTCGACGCTGACGGTTCATTGGATGTTGTCATCGGCAACGACTCACGCCGCGAGACCCGCCGCTGGAACGCAAAGCACAAACAGTGGGATGTATCATCGTTTCCAGTAACAATCGTGACGACGTCAGATGCCGAGACGACAAACGACGCGGGAGTCCGATTCTTTACATCGCCCAATGGCTATGCGTCTTTCGCGGTTGCCAACCATACCGTGCGCGGCGTATGGAGATTCAACGGTTCAGACTGGCAACGTGATAAGGAGATGCCCCTGCCGGACACGCTTGATGGTGAGGCGTTCCGAACAGTCGCACATGGGGTCGATCGAGGCGTCCGCTTCCGAGACCTCAACGGCGATGGCGCTGCGGATATGATTGTCAACAATCACTCGCAGAATGCAGTCTTCTTGCAGGACTTACGAAACAAACAATGGCGTCACCCGGCGTTTGAATTGCCGGGGAAAGGAATCCTGGTCGACGCCATTGGCCGCGATCGAGGTCTGCGATTCGCGGATCTCGATGATGATGGCGACGACGACGTGATTCTCTCGAACGAACGACAGACTTGGGTCCGTCTATTCGAAGGCCCGAAACGTGGTTGGTCAAAATTGGTGAGCCGCGCCGAAACTGGAGCCACCGTGCCCCCGATCGTTCGCGACAATCGAATCAATGGAGTGTGGTTTCGCAAGGACGCGTTGATCCTGCAAAACGAGCACACCATTAAAAACCGTGATTACATCACGCGTATTCCGTTCGCTGATTTGATTGGAAAGTCGAAGGAATGAATTCGAGGTCGTGGACGAGGCACAAGTAAGGAGCCATTGATGAAGATCACCGAGATTAAATGTCAGATTCTGCGAATCGAGCAGGTCGAAGGTAAAACTGCTAGCAGCCAGGACTCGGTCTTGGTTCGAGTCAGAACAGACACGGGGTTAGAGGGAATTGGTGAGGCCGACTCGTCGCCCGAGATTGTGAAGGCCGTTATTGATGCACCGTTCAGCCACAACATTATGTGCGGCTTGCGCGAGATTCTTATCGGCGAGAATCCGCTGGAGACCGAACGACTGTGGCAAAAAATGTATCAACAGACGCTGTATTCAGGCCGTACCGGCGTGACGATAACTGCCATGTCGGCGATCGATATGGCGTTATGGGATCTGAAGGGCAAACATTTTGATGAGCCCATTCATCGGTTGTTGGGTGGGAAACAACATGATCGGTTTCCTGCGTACGCATCGATCTTGTTTGGTCGGGACGGTCAAGAAACAGCGGATATTGGTCGCCGATGGATCGAAGCAGGCTACCGCGCGGTGAAGTTTGGCTGGGAACCGATGGGCGAGAGCGAGGCGGTGGACTTGGATCTTGTTCGCGGTGCGCGAGAAGGACTGGGAACAGATGCTACGCTGCTCATCGACGCTGGCTGTGTTTGGGATGCTCGGACTGCCTTACGACGTGCTCACGCGTTTGCCGACTTCAACCCCGAATGGCTTGAAGAGCCGTTGCGACCTGACGATTACGAGGGATATCGATGGCTACGCGATCGTTCTCCATTACCGATTGCGGCAGGCGAAGAAGAGTGTGGTCGGCAATCTTTTCGACCGTTAATTGATCAGCGTGCATTGGATGTGTACCAAGTTGATCTCTCGCGAAACGGCTTTACTGATTCAATGTACGTCAAACAACGTGTGGAAGAAATCGGGGCTCGGCTTTGCAATCACTGTTACACAAGTCCGATTACGGTGGCGGCGAGTCTTCACTGGCTTAGCACATGTCGTGATGCATTCCTGTTTGAGGACTGCGTCGAGGACTCGCCGTTGAGGCACGACTTGACCCATGAAAAGGTTCAAGCGGTCGACGGCTGGATTACGGTTCCCGACGGCGCCGGTTTGGGCGTGACGTTGGATGAAGACTTTGTGAAAAGCAGGTTGGTCACAGAATCGGTGTGATAGCAGTGGACGTTATATGCTGGGGGAGTGTCCTCGCAACTCACGACGCTTTCGACGAATCGACTGAGTTGTAGCTGGAGTCGAGAGACTTCAGTGTCTGAGTACTACTGGCTCTGCCGACAACGGACTCTGTCGACAATAGAACAACGTCTAACAGCAACGTATCACCGATGAGTCGCTTGCGGATCTGCACCTTGAGGAGAATGGGATTGTGAACTGGCACATTGCATGGACGGTCGGTTGTTTGATTTACCTGTGCGGACCGGCTTCTCATTCGGCATGCGGTCAGGCGAATGAGAAGCAGTTGCTTTCGCGGCGAGTCGACATTCATGTCGATACGAAACGTCCGATTGCCGGTGAACGCAGTCGATTTGCGATATCGCCTGACGGTGACATTTACTTTACGTATACGCTCGCGGCCGGTGACTTTTCGTGCAAACCACTTGGTCACATCTCTCGCGCTGGCGAGATTCGGTTGTCGGCCATCGACAGCGAGTCGACATGGAATGTGGATGGGTGGGGAACGTATGGTTGTCCGTTTGATCTAGCGTTCGATTCCAACGGCGGTTTGCACATCGCTGCTCGGCATCGAGGGCAGCCGTATGGTGTTGACTACTGGCGGCAAGTGAATGGAAAGTGGCGGTTGGAGTCGTTCGGCGCGGGCGTCACCTATGGTGGTAACAATGTATCGCTGGGGATTCTGCCTTCAGGACGACCAGTCGTTGTCTGTCTTGACCGCAACCGTAGCCAACTGGCGGTTTGGGAACGAGACAGCGATGGGCAGTGGTCGGCGTCACGCCCGAAGGTCTTAAGCTCGGTCGCCGCGGGTCAGTTTGATTTTGTAGTTGAGAAATCCGGAACGTTGCAGGTTGTTTTTTGTCCGACTCAAGGTAGTCCGGTTTGTGCGACACGTGATACCGAAGGGCAATGGACGACGCGACGGATCACCACCACGACAAGCTCGAGAATGATCGACGTCGAGATCGATGACGCAGGTCAACTGCACGTTTCATTTGGTGCAGGTGAGTCGAATGCATCGATTCGTGAGTTGCACTACGCGGCGCGGAATTCGGACGGCTCGTGGCGCGACCACGTTGTCGCTCGATCGGATGCCGTCCGACATGTTGGGTGGAATGATCTTGCGGTAGCTGGTGGGCGAGTAGCGATCGCCTGGGAACTCGGCACGGGGCAGGCGTTTTCGCCAAAAGATTACGGTGGTGCGGTTGGTTCCGTCATGCTGACTGTGGTCGAAGATAATCAAGCGCTAGCTACTCATGAATTGGTCAAGAAGAACGGCGGTCGACCAGGACTTGCTTTGACTGCCGATGGAACGACCGCTTTTGTGGGCGTCTATACGGGCAATGACGACGGCGACGATTTCTATCTACTGAACTGTCGACTGGACAACGGCAAGCCACTGACTGCACGAGTCGTCGCGGGCGATCCGGCAAGCATGTTCCGCGATGGATGCCTCCGCGACATTGACTCTGGCAACGCGAAAGCCGAGCGACGTGGGTTGCAGCGTATCAATCTTAGCGGCGTAAGCGTCGAGCAACGTCGTGCAATTATCGATCGTTATCTGAAACACGATGATCCGGCTATCCGCAAGTCGATTGCGCGGGAACTAGGTGGCTCGGCGGACACCGTCGCACATTTCTCGGATCGGTTGGTCGGGGTACTGGATGATCCCGATCGTCTTGTACGTAAGACTTTTCTTGAGCGATTGGTTGTTGGAAAGGCGGAACCGCGATTTGTCGAGCCGATACTAACAAAGGCGATTCTCGGTGATGATCCCATGACTCGACTGACCGCGGCCGAGCTCGTGCGCCTGCAGGCAAATCGGATTTCCGATGCAACTTTGGACAAAGCGATCGACCGCGCGATCGTTGACCTTGGCAAACCTAATCCAAGTGTTTCCGGTGCAGCGGCAATGGCGTTGGAGCGATTGGTTGGAATTGGAAAGACTCGCGACCAACTAAGGCATATTGTTGGTAACGGTTCGCCAATGCAGCGAGTGCGTGCGGCGCTGGTTCTCGTTCGTGGCGGTGAATCGTGGGCTACGTTGCCAGCGTGTGTACCGAATGAAGATGGCAAGCTAGAAGCTTACCCCGCTGAGGCGCAGCTCGCATTATGCGGGTTGCTTGGCCAGGTTCGCACTGCCGATTGTGTTCCGCTGTTGGATCAGTGTTTGCAAAGCGACTCACCTGCCGTGCGTAATGCGGCGGTCTTCGCACTTCGCTCAATCGCTCATGTCGCCAAGTTGAAACCCGTGGCGAAGCATCCCAAAGGCTTTGACTTGCTGGCATTGCGAAGTGTTGAGCCATCTTCTGCTGGGCAGCGAGAGACACGAAATGTGGCCATTGCGAGTTTGATTCGAGCGTTGCGACACAGCGACTCCAATATTCGCCAGAAGGCTTGCGATGCCCTTGGTCGCGTCGCCGCAAAGGAGGCGATCAGTGCCATCGAAACGCTGACGGGTGATTCTGATGAAGGTGTACGATTTGCGGCGCGTACTGCCATCGCCGTTTTGCGCGATCGTCCGGCGGATGCACTGATCAATCACGAGCGGTGGAAGCTGGCGTCGTCGAATCGTCCTGCACGCCGAGTCGGCGATGTTCATCGCGCGCCAACACTTGTTGTTGACGGCGTCCTGCAGGCAGGCTCCGACAAGCAGTTGCTGATTGACGACTTTGTGGTTGATGAAATGTCAGGATTGATTCGGCGTCTTCATCCATTCAAAAAACATCCTCGCAACCCAGTGTTTCAGGCGCAGGTGCCTTGGGAAGAAGGCTGGGCGGATCCGTTTATGTCGACGGTGATTTACGATCGTGAACAACGTTGTTTTCGGATGTGGTATCGCTGTGGCCCGCGGCATTCACTGAAAGGCTATGCCGTTTCGAAAGATGGTGTGCATTGGCAACGACCGGACATTGCTGCCTCATCATGGCAGGAGTTCGACCATCACAATCTGCTTGGCTTTGAAGGTCGCATCGCGACATGGAAGAAACCTGGCAACAACGTGCTGTTCTTTCCCAAGGCTCGTGGCACGAATCGCTTTGTTTCGCTGTTCTATCAACCGCCAACGAGCGACTATGCAATCAGCCGTTCGTCGGATGGTGTCACTTGGCAACAGCCGGAATCCGTTCGACATGCCTACGGTGACGTCGTGTCGTTGGTCCATGATCCGGGACGCGATCGATTCCTGTTCTTTCCGAAATACATGCGTGAGCACGAGGGATTCGTTCGCCGCAGCTTTTCGGCGGCGACGTTGGAAGAGCTAGGCAGTCCCTTCGCTGCGAAGCTCCCGTTTCTTGCGGCTCACCGCGACGATGCTCGTGTAGCCGACGACGCCTGCCGCGCCTACGGAAGCCTGCTTCCGGACACGCTGAGACTCGCGGAATTTCATAGCGAGATCTACTCAGTCACGGCGATCCCCTACGAAGGTGTGGTGGTGGCACTATATGACCTGTGGCCCGTCACTGGTACTCGCGAGGGCCCGCTCGACATGCCAATGAAAGTCAGTCGCGATATGCAGACATGGCACGATGTAGACTACCCGCGCCGAGCGCTTTCAATCGGCCGGTTCGGAGAATGGGATTCTGGAATGGTCTATGGGGGCAACACGATGCTGGTCGTGGACGATCAGATTCGTCTCTACTATCTCGGTGCCAACATGGGCCATTGCACGCGCATCCTACCGACGACAAAGCCTTACCATACATTGGGAGTCGGGCTGGCCACGCTGCGTCTAGACGGCTACGCATCACTCCGTCCCGACAGCACAACGCCAGGGCAGTTCACAACAAAGCCGCTCAACATTAAGGGAAACCGTCTGCAAATCAACGCCCGCTGTCAGAAGGGGGGATGGATCAAAGCCGAACTAGTCGGCTCGGACGACAAGCCACTAGCTGGTTACAAGTTGGACGACTGCGACATATTCAACGGAGATTCCATTAACCACACAATCACGTGGCGGGGGAGTGCGGCGATCACAGAAGCGTCTTCACCGATTCGCCTGAGAGTACAAATCCACAACGCGGACGTGTTTGCTTTTCAGTTTCAATGATGCACCGTTAACTGAAGCCGTCGATTATTGATCGAGCTTGCTAAACGGATTCTCGCGTTGATCTAACGGATAGGAGACGGCTGCTCCACCTTGTCGGTGAGATTCGAAGGCACCGCAAATCATTTCGACCGTGACCGCTCCCTGCCGAGCATCGCACAATGGAACGCGATCGTTGTCGACCGCATCAATTAGGTCGTGAATCGCCAGTACGTGATTATGGACGCTGGCGATAAGGTCAGGTTGCGTTTCCTTTTTGCCTAGCCCTGCGGTTGTAATCGGAATGCGTGCCTTGTCTCGCGATGCTGGATTGAATGGATTACCTGGACTTAGCCACGCAATCGGGTCGCGGTCTATGTGCAGGCTAGAGCGTTTACCGCATTTGCCTAGCGCCATCTAGTAAGTCTAGGTAAGCTGCATTCATATCCTCTACTTTTCAGGAGCGAATGGATGCGATCTTATTCGGCGGA
>PBMZ01000164.1 GCA_002722955.1 Planctomycetaceae bacterium
GCGAACGGCTTCCAGCTTGAATTCCCGAGAAAAAGTTCGACGCCTGCTCATAGTTCCTCTCCTGTCAGACTATCATGACATAAGGAGATTCACTGTCCACCAATCTTGGGTAAGGCCACGCTGCCTCTTCTCACCGAGTCGACGACCTGTTTCGCCAGCTTACGTCGATCGAGTACTTCGGTCATTTTCGGTGCGATTGCACCATGAAACATGTCCGTATTGACGATACCCGGACAGACCGAGAGGACGCGAACATGACGATGTCCGGCATCATATAGTTCGGCTCGCAAGCAATCGCCGAGGCTTAGCATTGCTGATTTGCTGGCCGCGTAACTGCTGGCTTTAGGCAAGCCGATGATAGCGGCGGCATCGACAATATTAACAACGTAGCTCTCTCGGCGACTAATCAAGTCAGTCAAGAACGCATGCGTTAACACCATCGGCCCAAGAGCATTGACCTCAAACACTTCGAGGTGGTCTTCGAGCGACACGGTTTCGAAACCGCCGGCCCGCAAGATCCCCGCATTGTTGATTAAGATGTCGAGCGGGCCAAAACTTTCAAGCAGGCGGTCGCGAACTTCCCGGACGTTTTCCGGATCGGTTACGTCGAGCGATTCCGAGATGGCCTCGCCACCATTGGTCTTGATGATTTCTACTGTTTCGGCGGGGGCGTCATCGTTGATGTCAGTGACACAGATCCGCGCACCAGTTTTAGCAAATGCCACCGATAGATCACGGCCGATTCCGTTACCAGCACCGGTGACAAGGACTTGCTTACCAACCAGTTGATTCATGATTGACTGCCCTAGCAAATGATGAGATGAATTGTTGAGCCCGAGAATTGGGCCGATGGAGGGGTGTCATGAACGACACAAGACAGTTTCGCACTTCCCGTGCCAGTTTCACTTGGCGATGCTGCACAGCACAGTGAACTGAGGCGAATGCCCACATCACTTGGCGCTGTAAGTCGCACGATCGAAACGAAGTACGTTTGTGTTGTGACGAATCCGTTAGTCGTCTCGTTGGCAACGCAATCAAGCTTAGGCGTGTCGAGGTATCCTCGCGTCACAACCGTCGGAAATGTTAAGACAATTCACAAATCTGAGACCAAGTGCACTCGTCCCTATTGAGTCGTTTTCGTCGCGAGCTTTTCTGATGAAACCAAGGGCTTTCACCTAGTAAATGCGACGTTGCATCGATTGATGTGTTGCCGAAATGCAACACGTTGCGACGGCGCAACCCGGATGGTGGCATGTGACAACATACCGTGAGCCACAAGGAGCTAGCCCAATGGCTCAGATTTGTGAGCCGCGACGCGTAAGCGGCCGGGTAATCGTGCGGGTTGAGTCGGCCACTGGCGGAGCATACCCAAGGCCGTTACGGCCAGCGGCTCACTATTGCGGGACGGTGTCTAGAGTAACCACCCGTCTTCGCTCCAGCCGCGAGAAGTGTTGTACAGACGTACGAGGCGTTGAAGCTGTTGCTCGTCGAGGATGGCGCCGCTGCTGGCACCTTCAGGTAGCTCTTCTTGATAGAATCGCTTGGGCAATGCGTCTTCAGCCGGTGTCCATCCTTGCTCGATATTGTACCTCTTCTTGGCAGTTACGATTCGATCGGCTGTCACAGCTAGTTCGTTCGAGTCGACGTCCCATCCAGTGACAAGATTCAGCATCTCAGCCATCGATGCCATGCGGTCGCTGAAGACGCCGCGCAGGAATTTGCAGAGGATCAGTGAATCCATAATGGTGGATTCGTTCTCTGTGTCGATGGCCAGTGGAACGGAATCGTCTTCGAGATTCATACGGTCGACGGACTCTGAGAAGTCGACCTGATACGCACCCGAGCGATTGTGATCCGCACCCCTTGCCCCAACGGCAAACCCTAACGCCATCGTTTGCAGAGCGCGTGGCTCGTATCCGGGAATCTCTAACCCTTTGACGTGAGGTGCAAAGTCTTCGGACCCGCCACCGATGGTCTTTGACATGGCGCGAGTTCCTTGAGCCAGTAGCTGTCCCAAACCGTCGGATTGGCCAATTTGGTCGATTAAGGCAAGCAAACCATCGGCATCACCGAATTCGATATCAGCATCCAACAGTCCTCGTTCGGCACATTCCATCGCGAAGGCAATCGTGGCTCCTGCACTGATCGTGTCGATGCCGAGTTCGTCGCAGCGTGCGGACGCTGCCAGTATCGCATTGGGGTCCGAGATGCCGCACAGCGGGCCAAGTGCAAAGAGGTTCTCGTACTCAAGACGAACTCCCTGCGACTGGTTCGGCATACGAAAGATGTGTTCGCAGCCAATCGTACAAGCGGCGCACGACGCGCGCGTTCGCTCGACCGTTGTTGCGAGTGACTCAGGTGCTAAGACTTCGGCGGCTTCAAACGATCCTTGCTGAAAGTTTCTTGTAGGTAACGTGCCCAGCCGATTGAATGTCAACAGGTTGCTGACTGTACCCAACTCGCGATATTTGACGGTAGCTGGTCCCAGAGATTCTTGAGATAGCTGCTTGCTGTAGGCTAGCAATTTGTCAGGCTGTGCGAACTGAACGCGCCGATTGCCACGAACGGCCACCGCCTTCAGACGTTTTGATCCCATCACGGCACCTAACCCGCCACGTCCTGCGTGTCTGGTGTCGTGAGACACGGTTGCGTAGCGAACTAACTTTTCGCCAGCGGGACCGATGCTTGCGAATTGAAAGCCGCTGCCAAGTTTTGATTCCAGAATCTCGGCAGCCTGAGTGCTCGATGTTCCCCACGCATCATTGGCCTCATAGAATTGGACGTCTCCATCATCGATGACAAGACAAGTGGGCTCTTCGGCAATGCCAACGATGACGATGGCGTCGTATCCTGTGTTCTTTCCAGCGATCGCAAACGCAGATGATGAAAGCGAGTCGTTAATTCGCAACGTCAAAGGCGACTTTGCCATCACGGCGAACTTGGCGGAAGTTGTCAGCGGGCTACCAACCAACGGGCTGAAGACAAAGATCAACGGGGCCTCTTCGCCCAGGGGATCAACTTGGCCAGGAGTTTCGTTCAGCAGGATGTGCGTTCCAAGACCCGAACCACCGATGTGATGACGCATGCTGCCTGGTGCCAGCGCAACTACTTCGCTCTTTCGCGAGGAAAGGTCGATGCGTAAATACTGGCCGTGGTATCCGAGGACAGACATTTTGACTTATTACGTTTAGAAGCCCGGCTTTTTTCGAACACGAAAAGGCGGGCTTCTCGATCATGGAGGGGTTTGTTGAGATCCGTTGATGCGGTTTTGCGTTAATGCTGTTTCACACACGTCGCGCCGTTATACTTCGGCAGATTGATCTCACATTCAACATATCGTCGTCGGCGGGGTTTGTCGTCGCTTAAACTTAGGAGAACGCCATGGATTCTCGAGAGGCCGTGTTGTTGGTGATCGCCAAAACGGCGCTTTCCGACGGAAACGTCGACGAGTCTGAACGAGAATTCCTTGCCGAAATGGGCGCCGCTTTCGGAAACAGCGACGTTGATGGGATGCTCGAGACGGCAAAGTCCTCGGAGTTGCAAACGTTGGTCGCGTCGCTCGACTCGTACGCCGATCGTTTTTTCGTTGCCTTGCGAGCATTTATGATGGCTCACGTCGACTTCGAGTTCGACGCTCAGGAAGAAGCGTTCTTTGAGAAGCTAGTCGATTCGCTCGAAATCACGGACGACGACTTGAAGCTAATTGAGAGTACCGAATCAGCCTTTGGTGACGAACAAGAAGCCGCTTCGCCCGATCGCATCATCGAGCTGTATCAACAAAGTTCGTTTTGCGTGAGTTCATAATGGGACGATCTTCCAACGCATCCGTCCGCATTCTGTTCTATGCCATTAATGGAACGGGATTGGGGCACTTGTCGCGATTGCTGGCGATTGCTCGGCAGGCTCGCGAACTGTTGCATGCCATGGGCATTCGTGCGGACTTTCATTTCATCACGACCAGCGAAGCTCCGGAAATCGCTTGGGACTTCCCCGTTTATAAGATTCCATCGAAGACGATTATCGCCGATTCTGACACGCCAAATTCGGCGTTTGCGCAGTCGGCAAAGCTGATCATTTCCAACTTGACGTCGACCTTAAGACCGGATTTGTTGGTGCTCGACACTGTGCCGACAGGTTCGTTTCAAGAATTCGTATTCTTGAAAGATTACGCGAAGAAGACGGTTTTCATCGATCGACACAAGGATTCGAAAGCGGCAACCAGTTCCGTTCATCAGACGCACTTATCCTTGTACGACTTGATCATTATTCCCGACGATCAATCGGTCGCTGATCGCTATCCCGTTTCAGCAAAGGCTCGGAAGCGCCGGCGATTCGTTGGCAGGATTCATGGCTTCAATCCGCTGATTGCGATGCCTCGAGAGGCCGTGCGAGAACAGTTTGGCGTTGATCGAAAGTGGCTGATTTACGTGTCCGCCGGTGGTGGCGGTGACGCTCATGCTGCGAATGACTTGGATCACATCATTGACGCACTTGCCGATGATCTCGATCACTTTTTGTTGATTGGGTACGGGCCGCTTTATCGAGGGTCTCGAGTTTATCGATCGAACGTCGTGCCACTTTCCGAAGCTTATGTCAGCCGTTTCTTTCGCGGCATCGACATCGCCGTTTCCGCGGCCGGTTATAACACGTACGAAGAATTGCTTGCGGCTACTGTTCCATCGGCCTTCTATGCGCAGATCAAGGGACTCGACCGGCAAGACCAACGCATCGAATGGGGCCAAACAGCCGGCTGGCATTTGGCACTGAGTTCGCTCGACAAACCATTGGTTCGAGCCGCCGTCGAAAACCTGAAAGACGAGACGCGACGCCTGGCGATTCATTCCCGATTGGTAGAGCGCGGCTGTTCTCAGGGAAATTTGTTCGCGGCCATCGAGTTGATCAAGCTGGCGACGGCGATGATTTTGCAGACGAGTCTTAGGTCGATGTTGGTGAGCATCCCCCGCTCACGCTTCGGGTTACACCACCGCAGTTGACGACTACGCTGCGCGGCAGTCTTTCAACGCGTTGCTGAATTCGGTAATCGATTGATGCCGGTAACCAGGTTTCTTGGCGATAGCCTTCAGCACAGCTTGTTCGACGTCTTCGGGAATGTTTCGATCGGGAGCGACTTTTGTTGGGGGCGTTGGCGGCATACCGATGATGCGATCGAACGTCTCGCGGATGTTGCGGCCTTTGAATGGCTCTTTGAGTGTCAGTAGCTCATACAACACGACGCCGATGCTGAAGACATCCGTGCGCTCATCGATGTACTTGTGACCTAAGACTTGCTCGGGCGACATGTACAACGGTGTTCCAGGACGCTGGCCTTGTCGAGTCAGTGTTTCGAGTTGTTGGTCGGACACTTGCAACAGCGAGCCGTCTGGAGCTTCATCCTCGAAGTCGTCGGCGGTCCCCCAAACCTTGGCGACTCCCCAATCAAGTAGCAAAACTTCGCCGAAGTTGCCAACCCAGATATTTTCTGGCTTGACGTCCCGGTGAATGACACCGTGGCGGTGAGCATAGGCAAGGGCCTGGCCGACTTGGATCAACACATCCAAGAGCATGTCGACCGTGTACTCACGCTGTGTGGCTTCATCTCCGGCTTGTAGTCTCTTTAGGACTTCGTAGAGATCCTCGCCAGCAACTCGCTTCATGGCGAAGTAGAGCTGGTCTTGTTGATCTCGGCCGATCTCGTAAACGGGGACGGTGTTGGGGTGCTGTAGCTGAGCTGTTACGCGAGCTTCTCTTAGGAATCGTCGGCGTTCTTTCTCGTCATCGGCAAACCGTGGCAGCAATGTCTTGATTGCCACGGTGCGGCCCATGATGTGGTCCCAACAAGTTTGAAGTTGAGCTTTTCCGCCGCGGGCCATATCACGGAAATCCGAGTATTTCTCGAACCCGTTCGTGAAGTCATCCGGCAAATCGGGATCCGTACCGGACAATATGATCTTGGGATACGGATCGTGCTTTGATGACATGACGGCGTGCTTGTCGTCTCAACAGGAAATCTACTTCTTGGTCACATAAGCATAGTAAGCTCCGTAAGTCTTGCCATCAGCAGTTTCGAACAATGCGGTTAACCGCGATTTGCCTGCTGGCAACTTCAGTTGAAATTTGACTTCTTTGACGCCGGGGTCAACGGTTGCTTCCGCGTTGACGTCGCCGATTGAAACGGTCGCTTTCACAGGTTCGATCTCTTGACCGGGCGCAGTTCGGAAAGCTTTGACGCCAGGGACATCGGTACCGGGTTTCAGCGAAGCGTTAATGGGCAAGTCGGCTTCTTCGGGCCAGCGTCGCAAGCGAATCTCATAATCGCCGGCCTCGACGACTTTCACATTCCAGAATCCAGTGTTGCGGGCT
Organism: Planctomycetaceae bacterium; assembly: GCA_002722955.1. Taxonomy (GTDB): domain Bacteria; phylum Planctomycetota; class Planctomycetia; order Planctomycetales; family Planctomycetaceae. Next base: position 6,361 of record PBMZ01000164.1, read on the forward strand.
CCGGTGACAGCTCGGCGGACATGTCCTTGGTTCCAGGGAGTCGAGCCGGTGGTGATCCAGTCGTGCGATGTGAGTCGCGCGGGGTTCTCGGCCGGATGTCCAAGGTAGATGGCCGTTGCGTTCTTGAAACTCGGTTCAATGTCGGCCCACCATTTGTCGTAGAAATATCGCAGTCGTGCGACAACTTTCGGATTTTCGTCGGCAACGTTTTTCTTCTGACCAGGATCTTTCTTGATTGCGTAAAGCTCTTTGCCGTTGATCAGTCGCCATTCGTTAGTCATGACGGAACTCTTACGCCATTTGATGGGATCTTTGACTCGCTGAGAGTCGGTCACCAGGATGCGGTCCGGCCAAGATTCCTCTTCAAATCCGTAAAGATAGGGGCGAATGCTGAAACCGTCGAACTTGACGTTCTTCGGTGCCTTGACTCCGCAAAGGTCAATTAACGTCGGCACAACGTCAACATGCGCTGCAATCGGTTCGACGTCACGGCCGCCTTTCAAATCGCCTTTGGGCCAGTAAACGAAGAATGGTACGCGATGGCCGCCGTCGTATTCGCTTCCTTTGCCGGCTCGCATGCCTGCGTTGAATGTGCGCCAGCCAGATGATGAACCGTTGTCGGTTGTGAAGATGAAGATCGTGTTGTCCGCGAGTCTCTCGTCGGCAAGGAACTTTCGCATCTTGCCGACATTGTCGTCGATGTTGGCGATCATTCCGTAGAAGTTTGCCAAACCCACGTTCAGCTTGCTGTAGGGTTTGCTGAATTCCTCGGGCGAGTGCATCGGACCGTGCGGTGCGTTGGTGGCGATGTAGGCCAAGAATGGCTTGCTCGCTTTCTTTTGTGATTTGATGAATCGCTTTGCGTAGTCAAAGAACACATCCGTGCAAAAGCCTTTAACGGGAACCGGCGTCTTGTTGTGCCAATAACTTCCATCGAAGTAAGCGTTGTCCCAATAATCTGGAGTCTGTCCAACGCCGCCGCCGCCATGTCGAAGAACCTCCGTGAAGCCGCGATCTTCGGGGCGATACGGGTAGTTGTCGCCAAGGTGCCACTTACCGAACATGCCGGTTGCGTAACCGGCGTCTTTGAAGATTTGACTCAAGGTAACTTCATTCTCTCGCAACATCGAACGGCCCATGATGGTGTGCCAAACACCAGTCCGGTTGGTCCAATGTCCTGTCAAGAACGCAGATCGAGTCGGTGAACAAGTCGGCGCCACGTGATAATCGAGCAACCGAACGGACTCGCTGTGAAGTTTGTCTAAGTTCGGAGTCTTGAGGATCGGATTTCCGTGGCATGACAAGTCGCCGTAGCCTTGATCGTCGGTAATCACGATGACGACGTTTGGTTTGTCGGCGGCTGATGTGACTCGCGCAAACAGCAGGAGCGCAAGGATTGCAATCGTTATGGAACTGATGAGTTTCATTTCAATCTCTTCTGAGCTAGCGTCGGGGCAGTTCGATCCGTTCTTCTATTTGATCGAGTCAAAAAGATCCTTGGGGATCGTTACTGTGATCTCTTGTGGTGTAAATGCGCCTTCGATCTTTTCAATCGTAGGCGGCTCATAACTTGTTCGCAGATTAACTCCATTTAGATTTTGCAGTGTAAGCTTTGCGAAGTTTTCAGCAATACAACCAGCCAGTCCTTGATCGTGTGTGCGCCGAGGATCATCCAACTCGTCTCGTCCGGACGTTTTGAGTTCATCGGGTGTGGAGTCATCAGGCGGTCTAAAATCACGCTCGTCACGACCAGTATTCATGAAGTGAGCTAAGTACGGATTGATTCTTTAAGTCGGCGATACTCGGACGGTACATCGGGCCATCATCAAGCAATCTTGCAGACAATTCAAGTATGCTCGGCTTCGTTATCAATGGCACATTAACTCCGATGCACTCCCTGTGCGCGTGGCCTGACGGTTTACAACGCTGTAGGAACCTGCTGAAATCCGAGGTGGTAAAGTGTCGTCGCAAATCGTACGGATACAAATCCATTAACCGCCAAAGGCAAATCCATGCGAAGAATGACCAGTGCGTGTTTGCTAAGCGTCGCAGTGTTGATAGCTAGCAACTCCCCACTCATGGCCGAAGGTGATTGGGAAACGAATCCGGCCAGTGAAGCGGCGTTGCGACGCGGCTTGGATTGGTTGGCTTATAACCAAGGGCCTGAAGGCAACTGGGGCTCGAACGACATGGGACTTGTGGCATTGGGAGCGTTAGCGTTCTTGGCCGATGGTCACTCGCCAGGGCGTGGGCGTTATGGGGAGAATGTCGAACGGACACTCAATTATCTGATTCGTAATGCCAAACCATCCGGCTTGCTGAACATCGCTGACACTCGACGCGACATGTATAACCACGGGCTGGCGACATTCGTGCTTGGGCAAGCCCACGGGATGACGAATGATCCGCAAATCTCGAAGGTCTTGGATCGATCCCTCAAATTGATTTGTGATATCCAATCGAATGACGGCGGCTGGGACTATATCGCTCGACGGACAGGGAGCGGGCACGATTTAAGTCTTGTGGTGATGCAAGCCAAGGCGCTTCGCAGCGCCGTCGACAGTGGACTTGAAGTCCGCCGTGAAGTTATTCAGCGAGCCATCGATAGCGTGCGGCGAAAATACAAAGCTAAGAATGGCTCGAAAGATCCCAACAACCCGAGGACTCAAGAAGGGCCCGGGCAGTTTACTTACGATGGCAATCGAGGAACGACGGCGATGGCTGCGGCCGGCGTTGTGTGTTTGCAGGAATTCGGCCAGTACGACGATTGGCGAATCCCCAAAAACATGGAATTGATCACGCAGCAAATTCGCGGGCTCTCGAAACCAAAACTCAACGATCGTCGAGTCGCTTTCGATGCGTATACGTTGTATTACGTCGGCCAAGCCCTCTATCAACGAGGAGGCAAGGACTGGGAAGAGTGCTATCCCATCCTGAGGGATCATCTTGTTCGCAGCCAGTCTCGACAAAACGGTGATCGCAAGGAAGACGGTTACTGGCGTGATCCTCGATATGTGACAAATGGCAACCCGTGCCGATTGTTTGGAACGTCGGTTGCGTGTTTCATTCTGGCGATTCCGAATCGGTACTTGCCCATTTTGCAGGAAGGCAAGATCGAGAGCATTCGTCAACGCGTCGGCGGCGAGCAGGGGGCAGGAGCTGAGTAATGCTGAGATTCTTCACGGCTACATTTGCCATTGCCGGTCTGGTCGCAGCGGCCGGGCCGATCATTATCCACTTGCTGAACCGTCGTCGGTTTCGCGTGATCGAGTGGGCGGCCATGGACTTCTTACGTCAAGCCGGGCAGCGGAATCGTCGAGTGCTTCAGTTGCGAGACTTGATTCTGTTGATATTGCGTGTTCTGTGTGTGCTGCTGTTCGGTATGGCACTGGCTCGCCCATTCGTCACCAATGTGAGCGACGCCACGATTTGGACGACGTTTTTGACTGGGTTGGCACTGGTGGTGGCCCTGACTACGGCAATCGGAATTATCTTTGCCGACACCAAGAAATCGCGGGCGATCTCGACCGGCGTATGTTTAGTGGCAATTGCGGGGGCTGCATTGGGCTTTTATGGAATGATGTCGCCCTCGAACGTCGATTCCGAACAAATGATGAATAGTCGTCAGCCAGTCCATGCTGTGCTTGTCGTCGACAACAGCATGAGCATGGGGTACGAATCTCTGAAGGGCACGTTGTTGGATCAGGCCAAGGAAAAGGCGGCCGAATTCATCGATCGATTACCCGCCGAGAGCCGAGTCAGCATCATTCCGCTGTGCGGTTTGGAAACGGGTTTCAGCTACGACGCTTATCGCAATCGCCAGGATGCTCATGATGCGCTGAGTCGAATTCAGGTCGTTCATCGATCCGGTTCGGCATTGCAAGCCGTCGAGGCGGCAAAGCAGGCTTGCCAACAAGTCACCGATCTGTCAGCCAAACGCGTCGTCTTTCTCAGCGATCAGCAGACCAATTCCTGGTCCGCAGGCTCGATGCAGAAAGACATCGATAAACTGCCCGAACTGCAAATCGTGCGAATTGGGGCCGAGAACTCAACCAACGTTTGGATTTCGGATTTCCGAGTGCAAGATGGTATCGCCGATGTCGAGACGCCGGCCTCGTTCTTAGCAACCGTTCAATGTTCCGGCGACATTCCACTGACGGGCGTCGAGGTCTCGTTGACCGTTGACGACACACAGGTTGCCGGTCAATCGGTGGACTTGGAGCCAGGGCAAGCCAGACAGCTCGAGTTCCAACATATCGTTGATGCTTTGGCCGAGCCCGGCAAACCAACTTATTCAAGCGCGGCCGTTTCCGTGTCTGTCAGTGATTCCGGCCAAGATCGATTGCCACAGGATAATCAGCGTTACTTGACGGTGCCGGTCGTCTCGGGAATCCCCGTGGTTTTCGTCGACCAGTATGGCCCTTCTGAAGACTTCGAGAAGAACCGCGTCGGCGAATCTTACCGATTGCGGCGTTTGTTGGCTCCGATTGTCTCGCGAGAAAACGCACAGCGCGAACTGATCGAAGTCCGGCATACCACGATCGAACGGCTTGACCAAAGTGTCCTTGAGGATGCACGGATCGTCGTCATCAGCGGGATCGAGTCGCCGTATGAATCCGTGCCGATCTTGCGTCAGTTCGTCGATCAAGGTGGCCAATTGATTATCACGGCGGGTGCGGACTTCGATCCTGTCGCGTGGAACGAGGTGGCTTGGCTGGATGGTAACGGCATCTTGCCAGCACCACTCTTGCCAGAGCCCGTGGGCGAGCTACCCGAAGTCGCCACCCAAGACATCGAGCCCTTCTTCCTCGATTTTCAAAGTATGCAGCACGATTACTTCTTGATTCCCCAAGAGTCACGGGAAGTTCTTGAAGACTTGTTTCGATTGCCGTTCTTCTTCAAAGCGGTGGCCGTTGACGTTGCGGAATCCGAGATGGACAACTTAATCGACGAGACCGCAAAGGCCATCGAAAAGCAACGTACTGAATTGACGGAATTGCAGCAGAGGCTGGACGAGGCCGCACGGACCAACGACGAAGACTCGGACAACGGAGCCAGCGATCGGCTTGAGGACCAGCGGCGATTAGAAGAGTTGGCGCCGCGTTGGTTGCTGTGGGGCAAGGGGCCAAGCATCGCTGATGAAACGCTCGAACCGGCAGAACTTGCGAACCGGTCGAGGCCGCGGGTCTTGGCGCGATATACAACCAATGGGCTACCTTGGTTGGTCGAGCGTCGTTTGGGGCACGGTCGCGTTCTGTTTTTCTCGAGTGGGACTTATTCCAGTTGGAATACGTTGACGCAAACGAACGCGATCTTGGTCTTCGACCGAATCATGCGAGGCATGTTGGAGCAAAGTTTGCCTCGCCGCAATTACTCGACGGGTGAAAACATCGTGCTGCCGGCGGAATCCGGTGATCGCATTAAGTACACGCTGGCACGACCTGGTGGTCGTGAAGAGACGATGACCTTGGACGCGTTGGGAGCCGACACATACGGCATCACCATTCGGAACGCTTTGTTGAGCGGGCAGTACACGGTGACGTCATCTCGTGATGACCAAGCCGACGGACTACAAGCGATGAAGCTTGGTCAAGTTCCAGTTGCTGTCAACGGACCGGCCGAGGAGTCCGAGTTGTTGGCATTGGACTCTGTCGCGTTGAAAGAACGAATGGGTGAAGCCAACTATCGCTGGATCGAGCAAGACGAAGAGATCAGCTTAGAGGGGGCTCAGATTCAAGCCCGTGACTTGTGGAAATCCTGCATCCAAATGGTGTTGGTCGCGCTGATCTTAGAAATGGTGATTCTAGGCTGGCCGAATCGTCGCGCGGCTGAAGGTGAGGCTCAGCCGGAAGCTGCTTCATAATGATGGCAACTCGGAAGCCCACTCGCTCGCGCGTCGTGCTTGTTTAGCATTATTCTTGTAGTGCACTTAGGCCGATGTTGCGGCGATAGCTGTCCCTGATTTGCTCAGGGCCGATTTCTTGGCAGATCGCTTGCCAACTTGCCTGCACTTTGGAAAGGGCATCCTTGGGTGGTTCGGCGCCTGTGATGGCGCTTGTTATTCCCGTTGTTAACGCGGTTCGGAACTTGGATGCACCGATGACAGGCAGTTCCTTGACGACTTGAGTTGCTCGCAAGCTGCCTTCGGTAGCCGTGATAAACTGTGTGGCCGCTTCGGGACTCAATTCTTCTCCGACCCAGAAGTCTGGAAGGTCGCCTTGGCTTGATCGAGTCAATTGACGCATGCCAGCTTTGAAGACGGTCGAGAAGTCCGGTTCGGTCACCATCGATGTGAGCAGGTTCCAAGCTGCTGCGCGTTTGGGAGATTCCTCGACGACAGTCACGCCCATGCTTAACCCCGCGAATGCTGTAAGCGTTGCGCGATTCGCCGATTTGTCTCTTACCTCTTCGAAGTCAGAGACTGTGCGGTTAAACACGCTTTGACTGCCAGGAAGCGGACTGATTCCTAATCGGACTGTTTTAGTTTCAGCCTCTGTTTCGCTTGTTGCTTCTGACATCGGGCCGAATAGCATCCGTGGATTGCCAGCGCCGCTTTCCAAGGCGATCGCCATCGCCGCTCGGCCCATAACGATCTCTTGTCGGCAATGACTGGGCGAGTATTCCAATACCTCTTTGGGAAGCTTCTTTACGGTTTCGACCGAATCAGCCAATGCCTTTTCAAAACCAGCCGTTGCAATTAGCGGTTCGCCGGAATCAATATCGAAGAGTGTCGAGAAAAAAGCGGGATGCTTCACTAAAGACACGGATCGAGCTAAGAACATCGTTGCCCGAAAGTCCTCGCCCCATGGTTCGACGACGGGGAGGCCGCCACCCCATTCTTCGACTGTGTCGACAAGCTTTTGGTACTCGGTCCAAGTTGTTGGGGGCTCCAGGTCGGCGGCTTCCAGAAGATCGCGTCTGAAATACAGCACCAAGACGGGCGAGCCTGCGGGGACGATCGTTGGCTTGCGATCGATGTTGGTGACGTGCTCTCTGATTCCGTTATAGATGTCGAGCCAGCCTAGATCTTCACTCTTGCGAATGTCTTTGGGCATTGGTGCCAACAAGTCGGCATTGTCCAGTTCGGCGGCTCGGTTGGTAGGGAACACGATGACGTTTGGGGACAAATTGTTGAGTGCTGACACGATCGACTTGCCCGGAGATAACTCGTACTCAGAAAGTTGATACGAGGCGCCCGTTCGCGCCGCCCACTCGTCCAATGCCGGGCCCCATGGTTCAGGCAAGTCATAACCAGCCGGTAAAGCGACGTTGATCTCAACGTTTGCGAACGGATTGACGTTCGCGGTAGGGTCGGAATCGTCCGAGTCATTGCAGCCGGAAGCAAACAGAATCACAGCGATTAGCACTGTGCACACGCCAAGCACCCGATCAAGAATCCATTGATGTCTATTCATGAAGCAACTTTCAGTGATGAGAGTTCTTGACGAAACATCCTACACGATCGGGGGAATCTGTTGATAGCGTCGTTTTGAAGACCGGCGGGCCTGGTACTTTAACGACTTGGCCAGTCCAGATGTTTGTTTAGGAAATCGAATGTTCCCTTGGCGTTGATCTCGTGACGACCATTGAAGAATTCGATCGTTGTGCGGTCGGCGATTCCCAGGGCAACGTAGAGTCTACGAACTTTGGCGTATTCGTAGGCCACCCACTCATCGGGAGCGACGCCGTCATGATGGCCACGTTCAACCATGAACGGGCGAGGTGCAATCAAGCCGGCGACTTCGGAATAGTTGAATCGCTCGCCAAAATCGAACTCGGTGTGTTCGTGCTCCAACGTCATCATGAAACTGAGACCGTCTTCGATGCTGGTGTGTTTCCAAACTTGCTCGTTAAAGTCGCCCGAGCAAATCGACAGGCAGTATCCGTCCAAGACCGCTGGAATCAGCATCGCAGATTTGCCTCCGTACGACAGACCGTAAAACCCAATCCGTTTCGAGTTGACAAAGGGTAACGATCCCAGCCAGGCTAATACTTGCTCGTGCTGGCGAACCATCGGCGCAAAGATCGTCATGCCCAAAGCAAAGGCCTTTCGTTGAGCCGTCCGGTAATGCTCTTCGCCGAGGTAGAGGTTTTGCGGGGCATAAACGACATACCCCTCGTCTGCCAACTTCGCACCGTATGAGTGATACGCGCGGGTGTCCTTATGCGGATCACAAATCACACTGGGCGTTCCGTTTCGACCGTGCTGAGCGACCACGACCGGACGACGCTCGTCCGTTTTCATATCCTTGGGAACCAGCAACATGCCGTATGTCGTAACGTTGCGGTAGACATCCAGAATGACTTCGTATCCACGCCACTTGGGAGTGTCGTAAACCAGCCGCGTCCTCGCGTTTGGTGGCATGTCAGCTTTGGGCAAGCGGCCAATGACTTCATCCCACAGCAAATCACGATATTGCTTCGTTGTTTCTTGCCAGCGCTTCACGGACGAGTGATCCGCAGGCCTCCAGAACTCTTGGCGACGAAACCTGCTTTGTCGAACGATATGCTGAGTATGATCGATGAGTTCATCGATCTGACGCTTCATCCTCTCTTTCGAGACCTCGGCGCTCTTGCTTTTCCCTGGATCATGAGGCGCCGCAGCGTCGATGCCAAACGAGTCTAAGAATGCCTTCAGTGCAGCCGATGTGGCGAATGGTCCTGTGCCATCGCCACTAGAGATCAACGAGAGTTTGTCGGTGACGCCCAGTTTCTCGTAATAAATACGAGCGCGTGCGAACTCTCGTTTAACATCGCTGAGCTTCGGTGTCGTTAGCTTGCCGTAAGCGGCGAAGTTGCGGCTGTTGACCAGAGGAGGTGGATCGGGAGCCGAGGGTACTTGGCAAGCTTCGATGATCAGCGATCGCGGGGCAATCAAGCTGGCGATCTCAGCATCGCCGAATTCTTTCAGCAATCCATATACGTTGCGGTAAACGGGCTCTTTGTGGACTTGTTCGCGAGGCTGGAAATAGCCACTGACCAGCACTGAGTTGATTCTGTCGTCGATTGCGGCGGCGTAAAAAGCGATGAGACCGCCTTCACCATAACCTACCACGCCAATTGGCCATTCGCGGCTGGTTGGCAGATTCTGGAAAGAGTCGACGGCTGCCATGACCTTTTGGAGTTCGTAGCCGATCAGGTGTCGGCCCATGAAAAAGGACTGGCGATAGATGAATTCGCGATGTGTTTGGTTCATCATTCGAACACGTGGATTTCCGGACCAAGTCGTGTTTCGATCGATGATGGTGGGGACGAGAACTCGACAACCTGATTCCGCGATACGTCGCGCAAACGCTGCATTCGCCGGTGCCTTGGCATCCAAGCCCGCCAGCATTTCCGGCGTCTGATCGGCATCTGGCATCGCCACGATTAACGCTTTGACTTTGCTTTTCGGTTCGAGCAACAGGCCTTCAGCGTGAACGCGATCAAACACACGCCAGCGAACCGCCATGATCTTGACGTGGTCCGTTTCCGCAATCACGGCGGCCTTGTTCAATGTTGTCCGCAATTCAATATCGCTGGGCGATCGTCGTTGATCCACCGCACCAATTCGTCGACGCAGACTCTCGCGGTGTTTGAGAATTGACTGACGATAAGCCTCGCGGCTGGAGTAATCGCGTTTCCACAGCTTCTCGCGAGAAGCGACGGATTGCTCGACAAGCTTAAGCAAGAAGCGGTCGACAGCCTTGAGGTTTTCGACCGGCAAGTCGGCCGTTGTGATCAATGGCTTTGTGCCAGGAAGCGTTTTTTTCTCGTCGGCCAACGTTGAAGAAACCAAGATCGCGAACGCCGTCGCGAGAATCGATAAGTGTGTCATGAGAAGCCTTCGTCTCTGGTGCTGTTGCCGTTACTCATAAAGCTTTGCCAAGCTTGCTTCATATTTGCCAATGATGTGACTTCGGCGAACCTTGAGTGTTGCCGTCAACTCATCGTCCTCAACCTGAAATAGCCGGCTTAGAATCAGAAATCGTTTCACTCGTTCCGGCTGACTGACACTCTTCATCAATTCGCGGATGCGTTCGTCGAAATAGTTGTTAACGTCCTCATCTTGGACGAATTCCTCATTCAGCGAAAGAGACCAGCCGCTGGCATCGACGACCTTTTGCAACTCGACAAAGTTGGGAACAATCAACGCCGAGATGAATTGACGGCCGTCGCCGTAGACGACGGCTTGGTCGATGCAGACTTCGGATTTCAGCAAGTGTTCAAGGATCGCTGGGGCCACATTCTTTCCGGCCGAGGTGACGAACAAATCCTTCTTGCGATCGGTGATGGTCAAATAGCCGTCGTCGTCAAGTGATCCAATGTCGCCTGTGTGGAACCATCCATCAACGATTGCCTTGTTGGTTGCATCTTCATTCTTCCAATAGCCAGCCATCACGTGTGGGCCGCGAGTCAAAATCTCGCCATCGTCAGCGATCTTGGCTTCTACGTCGCGAATGGTTTGTCCGACCGAGCCGATCTTGTAATTCTCGATACTGTTGAACGAGATCACGGGGGCCGTTTCCGTTAAGCCGTAGCCTTCCAGCAACGGCAACCCCGCGTTGAAGAATGCCTTGCAAACTGTCGGCGGTAGGGGGGCTCCACCCGCTGTGAGTTGTCGGATGTTGGGGCCGAAGATCTTCCGCAAAGTTTCATCTCGATCCTCGTCCCCGAGTGTCTCGACCGATGCCCAGGTTTTCTCGTAAAACCGCGGGACGGACGTTAGCCACGTTGGTTGTATCTCCGCCAGATTCGTGACGAGCGTATCAATGGACTCGGCCAACGCGACGACAATGGCGTACGTTGTGGTCAAATAGTGGTCGACACATCTGGCGTAGATGTGACTGTAGGGCAGCCAACTGAGCAGGCAGTCATCAGGTTCAAGGTACGCGATCCGCCCGGTCTCCATGGCATTCGTCAGCAAGTTATTGTGCGTCAGCATGACACCTTTCGGATTGCCGGTCGTGCCGCTGGTGTAGATGATCGAGGACAGGTCGTCGCCAGTGAGCGAGTCTTCTCGATGCGAGATTTCTGGAGCGGCTGTTTCGAGCGATTGCCGACCGCGATGCTTGAGCCCCTCCCAAGTCAAACACTGAATCTTGTCAGATGGCGAGTCGATTGCTTCGAACGAGATTAGAAACTCGAGCAACGGCAAGTTGTCCAGGACCTTGAAGATTTTGTCCGCCTGAGCCTGGCTGCTGACGAAGATGGCTCGCGCCTCGCTGTGCCCAACTTGGAACTCGACTTGCTTCGGTGCCAAAGGTGCATGCAAGGGAACGTGGACGCAGCCGCAACTAAGGATTCCATGATCCGTGATGAGCCACTCGTATCGATTTTCGGACAGCATCGCGATGCGGTCGCCGTGGTTGAGGCCAAGACCGATCAAGCCAGCAGCGACCCAATCGGATTGTCGGCGATAGTCGGACCATGAGATATCGTGGTACATCCCGTGCCGCTTATGCCGCAGTGCGACTTGCTGGCCCATTCGCTCACAGGTAGATCGATGAAGCTGGCAAAGATTCGATGGCATCCGGACCCTCGACTTAGATTCTGCGCTGAAGAAAACTCGAATTTGACCGAGTATACTGGCTGTAACAAATTGTGGAAACGGGATCCCCAAGTATGCTGGATTGTCTTGCCGAGCCGAAAGCTGTTTACATTCACGTGCCGTTTTGCCGGCATCGGTGTGGGTATTGCGACTTTACATTGGTGGCCCGCAAGGACCATCTGATCGACGCATACCTGGATGCGATGGAGTCCGAGTTAGCATCGCTTGGGGAGACTCGCTATGTCGAGACGATCTTCATTGGTGGTGGCACGCCAACTCACTTAGCACCTCAACAACTCGAACGATTGCTGGCGTTAATCAATCATTGGTTCGAGTCATCGCCGGACTGCGAGTTCAGTTGCGAAGCCAACCCCTTGGACATGACGTCCGAGAGGCTCGCTATCCTGCGGGATGCCGGAGTCAATCGCTTGAGTCTTGGCATTCAATCGTTCGACGACCGTGCCCTCGAAATATTGGAACGTGATCATCGAGCGAATGACTTGTCATCGATCTTGCAGCGCGTCGGACAAACGTTCGACAATGTTTCGTTGGACTTAATCTTCGGCGTGCCCGGTCAAACCTTGGGCTCGTGGCAACAAACGTTGCAATCGACGATCGATGCGCGGCCAAGACATGTTTCCACCTACGGCCTAACCTTCGAGAAGGGAACTTCATTCTGGTCGCGACGCAATCGCGGTGAATTGCAACAAATGGAAGACGCATTGGAAGCCGACATGTACATGGTCTCGATTCAGATGCTTGCCGAAGCAGGCATTCATCAGTATGAGATTTCCAACTTCGCTCAGGCTGGCTTTGAGTGCCGGCATAACGAAGTCTACTGGCGCGGACTCCCTTACTTCGGATTCGGCCCTGGAGCGGCGAGGTATACCAATGGATGGCGGGACACAAATCATCGCAGTGTAACCAGTTGGCTGAAGCTTATCGAGTCGAAGGAGTCGGCGATCGCGACGACAGAAGAGCTCTCGCCCGAAGATCGAGCACGCGAAGCCATCGTCTTAGGACTTCGCCGAACCTGCGGTGTGGATCGGCGTGAGTTTTCGCGGCTGACTGGTTATGAGTTGGATGAACTTGCCAGCTCTGTCATCACGAGCTTAGTTGAAGCTGGTCATCTCGAAGACCAACAAGACGCAATTCGATTGACTGACCAGGGGCGAATGCTTTTCGACTCGGTAATTCTCGAGTTTCTGTAGCCATCACTTTTACAGTGATCAGTCTTTAGCGCTGAGTGCGACTGGATGAGGACGCACTGGATGGTTCGCGGCTTGGTTTGGGATCTTGTTTGCGAGCAGCAGCCATTTGAGTTGCCTTAGCGACCAATTCCTTGGCAGTCTCCAATTCCTTCCGCTTGAATGAGTCTCGGCTTGGCAGTCCGTTGAATCCGGCGGGTTGCAACCGAGAAAGCTTAGACCACGAGAGGCCATTGGCAACATGCCAAGCGGCGGTTTGAGCACTTCGCTGGTCAACTTTGGCCTTGGCGAAGAGTGGGATTAATTCTTGTAACACAACGTTGCCTCGCGTGTAATCCTCGACCGAGACGATCAGGTAGCTCATGTTGGATCGTGGCGTTGGGCGTCCGAATTCCAAACAAACGGATGTGACAGGCAACTTTAAGACTTGTTGCGGAGATACCGAAAACAGCCCGACAACTTCAGGCTCACCACGTGCGCCGACTCTTTGAGTGCCAGCGCTGATGCTGCCAGCCGTCGTTTGAGCCCGAGTAGCGGGGTCCAGCCGAGTTGATTGTTGCGTTGGCGTTCGCGATGGCGCTGCTCCGCGGGTGTTTGGTTGGTTCATAACATGAAAACCAATAAAGGTTTCCGGAAATTGAACATTCAGCGGCGACGTGCTTTGGTTCTTCAGGAAGAAAGCTCCTGTCTTTTCACTTTGTTGGACCAGCTTCGCTGCGATTTGACCTTTGCGCAAGCCATCGAAGAGGCCCACCGTGGGAATCTTGGCTGGGGACTTTGTCGATTGCTCGGCCTTCGGTTTCCGGTTTGTCGTGCGTGTTTGCCCAAATGCTGAGCTGGTCAGCAGAACGCTAATGCAAGCCAGAGTGATGAGAAAGTGCCTCATGAGGGTCCTCGCTTCGATGACGATTGTTGCCATTCACTCCAGTATTCTAGCTGTTTCAGAGTGAAGAATGCTACAAAATCATTCGCGAAGGGTCAGTTCGCGTGATATATATGAATTGGGCTTTTAATTACTCGTGTTGGTGCAAAAGTATGTCAGGTAAAGGCAAATCGAAATCTTCCGCCAAGGGTAAGTCGAACGCAAACACTGCGATTCTGAGGTCCGCGGATGGCCCCTACCCATACGATAAGAAGTTAAAGCGAAGCAAGTACGAGAGCCAACTTGTTAAGCTGCAAATCGAACTTAACAAAGTTCAAGAGTGGGTCAAACGAGAAGGCGAGAAGGTCGTCATCTTGTTCGAAGGTCGCGACGCTGCCGGAAAAGGGGGCACAATCAAGCGGTTCCGAGAACACTTGAACCCTCGTGGTGCGCGGGTTGTCGCATTGAACAAGCCCGGTGAGATCGAACGCGGACAATGGTTCTTTCAGCGATACATCGCTCATTTGCCAACAAAGGGAGAGATCGTTTTCTTCGATCGATCCTATTACAACCGAGCTGGCGTTGAACCGGTCATGGGGTTTTGCACTCCTCAAGAGTATCAGCAGTTCATTCACCAAGTCTCGTACATTGAGC
>PBMZ01000165.1 GCA_002722955.1 Planctomycetaceae bacterium
CATGGATGACGACTGTCTCGTCTTCGCTGGTCGAGATCAAACGTTTGCCCGGCGGATCAAATCGAACGCTGGTAGCCGCTTTCTTGTGTTCTTCAGATTTGTAGAGAATCTCGCGCTTCTCGACGTTCCATAAGATGACTTCGCCGGGCTTCGTCACCCGAGTGCCATCGCCACCGGACGAAGCCAATAATTTGCCGTCCGCCGAAAAGGCCACGTCGGTCACGGGATACTCGTGCCCCGTTAGTTGCCCAGCTTCGCTACGGTCAGCCAGCTTCCACAGTCGGATCGATCCGTCCTCACTGCTTGATACCAGAGTTCCGTCATCCGGAGAAAACGTCAGGCCGGTGACATAACCACGATGTCCTTTGAGCGTGAACAATCGCTTGTTCGATGTGGTGTCCCATGCCGTGATACCTTGATAGTGTCCCGCCAACACCATCTTGCCATCCTGAGAAATCGCCAACGACTTCGCGAATCCCGCTCGAATTCGCAGACTCACAACCATCTTGCGGTCATTGATGTTCCAACGTTTAACGGCTTCGTAAGTGCCGGTGTAGACAGTCTCACCCTTTTGGTCGAATGCGACGCTGGTCACCCAATCTTTAAATCCGCCAAAGCGAGCCGTCTCGCTGAGCTTCGCAGGTTTGTTGCCCGGTTTCTTTGCCGCTGCTTTCTGAACCGGTTTGGCATCGGGCTTTGGTTTCTCTTGAGTGAATGCGGCTCGATCATCGGCTTGGCTAAGGCAAGTAACCGCTAAGAGACCTGACGCAAACATGAAGGTCGCAAGAAGACTCCAAGACGAGTGGAAACATCGGCGAGCGTTCCAAAGCATGACGAACTCCCAGGGGGCAAAGCAAACTATGAGTCATTGATGTGTGCGAGTGAGCATAGCAAGTTCAATTGGCCACGTCGAACAGCGCGGTGGGCGGGTCTCACAGTGGTGCCTCAAGAATTTGGTTTTTGAACTGGGTTCGCCTTCTCCATAGTAACCCGAAGCGTGAGCGCATCCCTCACTGTTCGATTTGCTGCATTCCAGAAAATCTAGAAAAAAAGCTGGGCAGATTTGCTAGCGACGAACCCACCTCTTTTAGAAACGCTTGCTGTGAAGTCTTGTGGCATAAGCTTCCAGCTTGCGAAATTGCCTATCTCGCAAGCTGGAAACTTACGCCACTTTCGGCAACCACTTGTCTCACCTTACTTTGAGGGGTTCTTGAAATGAAAAAGCTGCTGTGGCCGATTTTGATTGCTGTGCTGAGTCTGTCGTTCGCGAGTGCTCCGGCCGACGAAACTCGAAAGGAATCCGCCGCTGATGCGAAAGAAAAGGCCAAAGCCGCGGCCAAGTATCGGCCCATCCTGCTCGTTCGCCACTATTTGCTCAACAAGGAGCTGGGGCTGACGGATGCCCAAGTAGCAAGTTTGAAGACGCTGGCCGAAAAGACTTGGCCCCGCTACCAAGCGACGAGTGCCACGGATATCGATCCGGCTGACCTCGAGAAACGCCGCGAACTCAAGACGCAGCGAGTGGCCATCAAAAACGAGTTCTTGGCGGCGTTAAGGAAATCTTGACGGCCGAACAGCTTGCATTGGTCAAGAAGCAAGCCGAGGAAAAGGCGGCTCGCAAGGCTGCGTTGTGAAAGAAGGCTGAAGCCGAGAAGGCCGCCGAAGCCAAGGAAGAATCAACGTCGACGAACCGCACGAAGACCGAGTAGCATCTTGGCAGGGAGACGCTTCACTCTCCATCGAGCCAACCTCGACGGAGAGTCTTTCCATTCACACAAACACCCCAACGGTGTCATTATGGATGCGGATCAAGCAACTGAGTTTACATCGCTGTACTCTCGAAACGAGCGGCAGTTGTTTCGATTCATCGCATCGCTACTACCAAGTACGGCGGATGCTGAAGACTTACTTCAAGAAACGGCAAAGAAAATCTGGCAACAATTCGAACAGTATCAAACCGATAAGCCGTTTCTTCCTTGGGCATGTACCATTGCACGTTACGAGCTGCTCAGTCATCTAAAGCGTCAGCAAGTGCGGCGAAAGTATTTCAGCAACGAAGTGGTCGAGCTGCTGGCCGATGATTGGAGCCGTCGCGATGAGGCCCGCGAGGGACAATCGCGAGCGTTAGAGCAATGCGTCAAGAAACTTCCCGACGATGACCGCAGGCTTCTGCATTTGCGATACGAAGGCGAGGAAAGCATCCAAGAGCTTCCCAACAAACAGACCGCACGGCGGATTCCATCTACAAGTCGCTGCAGCGAATTCGCCACGTATTGCTCGACTGCGGGCAAAAACGAGTCGCCCTAGAAGGAGCACAATCGTGACTCCTACAGAACGCCGTGCAATCATGGATCTTGCCAGCGCCGTATGTGACGGAAACGCGACCGACGACCAAGTCGCTCAGTTGGACGAGATTCTGCGCGAGAGCGAGGAGGCTCGCGGACTGTACTTGCAGACGATGGACTTGCACTTCGATTTAGATCGGCTCGGTGCCCGGGGAGATTTCCAAGAGACCAGCGACGAGAGCCATCAATCGGTTACGATTCCTCTTCCCATTGATGATGCGGAAACATCGAGTCCCCCAATCCGGTTCCGAAAACTGCGCCGCTTTACCGCTGCGGCCGCAATGATAATCGTAGTTCTCGCTGTGGGCATTTGGCACAACAATCGCAGCATCGCATCGCTACGCCAATTCGACGGGCAAGTCGAGGCACTCGATTGGTGTTGGTCGGTCAGACCGAAGTCGGATGCTTTGGCGAGGAGCAAAAGCGTGTCAATTTGACGCAAGGAACTTTGTTTGCCTCGGTAACGCCGCAAGAGCCCGATCGCCCACTGTTGTTGACGACCCCAGCCGCAGGCATCGAAGTCATCGGCACCACATTTACCGTAACAGCATCGGAAACATCGTCGAAGCTACGCGTCACTGATGGTACCATGCGTCTCACGCGAACATCCGATGACAGTACGATCGACGCCCCGAAAGGAAAACAGGTCGACACTTCGAACGACGAAACACTAAAGCTTCGCAATCTTCCACCACCGCCGGATTCGTGGGCGATCGATTTCAAAGACGGCGTGCCAGCAGGTTGGGTCGGCACGTTTATGAACAGTAACTTGCCCGAGGACCATGACGGTGCCATCAACACAGTGCTTGACCCGCAGAATCTCGAAAAAGACAAACACGACGACAAGTGGGCGCGACATCATGTTGACCGCGTGATCATATCCCCACGAGGCGAGACAAACGGTTTGTTTGCCATCGGCAAGAACACGCATTTTCACGTGACCTATCACACAAAGCGTTCACCGGGCACACCTGTGATGATGTCGTTGGTCACGTTGTCCGCGGGCGACTCGTCAACGCTGAACCGTTATCAGGCCGAGATGCAAAGGACGTCGGGCGAGTTCGAGGTTGATGACTGGATTCAAGTCAGCATCCCAATCTTCCGATTCCGTGGACTCGATGACCCAAAACTCAGCCCGAGTCCCGGCGAGTTGCCTTTGTGGATCGAGTTCAATTGCGGACCAGGACGCATCTTTCAACTGACCCGAATCGCGGCGAATCAAGAAGGACCCGGCCGCTATCTAATCAGAAGTGAAGACGAACTCGAACGCCGCGCCGCCGCCAAATACAGACTGCGGATTTTGGTCCATAAGTATTGGAAAAACGACGAATTCACGCTGACGCAAAAACAGGTCGACCAGTTAATGGCATTGGCTGAAGAAACCTGGCCCAAGTACAAAGCCACCGACCGCAGCAACGCCGACCTCAACGACAAAGCAAAGCAGCAAGAACTCAAGCAGGCTCGCGCGAAGATCAATCGCCAATTCTACCTGCGAGTCGACCAGATCCTGACCGAGGAACAAAAGGCCATTCTGGCAAGACAAGCTAAAGAGCGAGCCGAAAAAAGAAAGAAGTAGAGTCCACTACGTTAGTTGGCGCCTTGATCGATTCAGATCACTTAAAATGCCATTCCCAATCGACTTCATCGCCAGCATTGATGGTTGTGAGCGCCTTGAGCACGCTTGGATCGATTTTTTCGTTGAAGTATCTGACCGTGCCGTCCATCAACAGAACATGCGCGCCTTGGCGGTGGTAAGAAGACATCATTCCTGGCGAGCTATATCTATCAGGACCGATCAGGTTCACACCGATGGGTTGTTTTGCGACATCGAAATCACGGGGCTCGGTCCAGACGATGTTCAAGCCGCTGGCTTCCACGACGCCCACAGTGTTGCTGGCACCATCTTTGTAGTCACGATACCTGGTCGGTGCGGCGGCAGGAGACATTGTGCCCGGTCCGGTTAACATGACATAGTCTGTAAAGTATCGGTGCTGAAGGTCCTGCGTGTGCCGACTTCGACGCTCTCGACTGGGGCATTGGTACATCTGAACGCGGGTCTGAGCAACTGGCAGATTCTGGGCGTGATCCCAAGGCAATGATGAGTTGTATTGCTTATGAGTTTCCGACTCATAAGTTTGCGGCAATATGGCCACTCGCCAACTTATAAGAGGATCGTTCATGCTAGCTTGTGGAAATGACTGGGCCACCGATTCATAGTTCGACAGTCCTATTCCAATTTGTTTGAGATTATTTCGACACTGATTCCGGTTCACGCCCTCAATCGGAGTCGAAAGAGTCGGCAACAGTAAGAAACACGCATACAGACCCGCAGCAACAAACACGGGATAAAACGCCGAACGCTGCTTGGCACGTTTCAACCGAACGTGACTAACAACAAGAGCAACCGCAGAAATGCCCCAAGCAAGTTCGACAAACAACCAGTTGAATCTCACCCGATAAATCTCAAAGCGAATGAACTGGTGCAAGATGATGAAAGCGGCCGTCATGAAAATTGGAACGAGAAAAGCAAAACTGCCCCAAAGCCAAATCTGCTTCGACGAGACGTTTCGCCGTAGGCTCACAACGAAGAAGACAACCGCCGCAATCAACATGCTCACCAAAAATGCATGGTAGACATGCAACGCCAGAGGCGTCGTGTTCCACGGAGCGTCTGGTGGGAATCCTTGTTCCATAAGCTGAGATTCCTAAGTATGCTGTGTAATGGACGCTTGAATAATAACAGTAGCTGGCGAGCAATGACACAAGATCTTCATGGAACAAGTTGTGCGCATATTCGTAGCCTGACTCTCCGAGTCGGGCCTTCAAACTGCCCGACTCGGAGAGTCAGGCTACGCAGAGCAAACTAAGGAAACAGCTCTTGCCGCCGAAGCTCTTGCAGTCGACGAAGCCCACCGCAGCGATCCAGGTACTCGCCAAAATCGCTCACGCCAAAAATGTGCTCTTCCAAGAAAGCGTGATACGTGGCCTCGTCCTGTTCGGCGGTGAGCCACGCCTTCAGATGGTCCTCGTCCGAGAAATACTCGTACGGCATGTTGCCCGGGAAGCTGCCATAGGGCACTTCGCAAACGGCATCGACGCAGTAATACGGAATCAAGGTCAACGTCGGATCGCTGCGAATTTCATCGTTTGGAATCAAGCGTTCGCACGTGATGATCAGCTTCTTCGCCGCCCGAGCCTGATCGATGTCTGCAACCGAGGTTCCTCGAATCCGGCAATTCCCATAACAGTCCGCCTCGTGAACGTGGATCGTGGCAACGTCCGGAAACAGCGCAGGCACGGCCACGAGATCGATGCCCGTGAAGGGACACACAACCTTTTCAGCGGCACTATGTTCGAAGGTGTCGGTTCCCGCCATCGATCGCATGGGCAAGAAAGGGACTCCCATCGCCGCAGCTTTCAAACGAACGGCGAGTGCGTAGTTGGTCCACTCGCAGAACGTCAATTCGCCACTCTGAGCCACTCGGCGAGCATGCGGTGAAAGACCGCGGGCTTCCAAACCGACGATGTACGCAATGTCGACTCGGTCCAAAAGCTGGCCTCGACCGGTTTGGTTTCCGGCACAGAGAATCTGAAAGTCGTGCGTTGTTGTATGCCCGGCCAAGCCTAGATTCTGCTTGCGTTGCCGGACGATTTCATGAAGCACGGCCGTGGGAATTCGATCGCCGCCGAATCCGCCAGTGCCCAAATAGTCGCCGTCATCGACAAGACGACTGACAGCGTCCGCCACGGTCGTGACTTTATCGATGAGGCCCTTCGGCTTGTTCCGAAAAGCTTGACGGGCCGCATCGCAATCGGGCGATTGAAACAGCGGTGGCTCGAACCCATTCGACGAATCGTTCAGCTCAGCCACCGTGCAGCGTCCTTTGCGAAGTAATTCAGAATCATGTCCGCCCCCGCTCGCTTGATCGAGGTCAAGATTTCCAGGGCGACACGTTGTTCGTCGATCCAACCGTTGGCTGCGGCGGCCTTGACCATCGCGAACTCGCCACTGACGCTGTACGCCGCCAAGGGAACTTCAGGGTGCGCGTGTTTGACTCGGCGGATGATATCCAGGTAGCTCAAAGCTGGCTTGACCATCAACATGTCGGCGCCTTCGGCCAGATCCAGCTCGACCTCGCGCAGTGCCTCGGCACCGTTGGCCGGGTCCATTTGGTAAGTGCGGCGGTCGCCAAACGTTGGCGCGCTCTCGGCCGCTTCACGAAACGGGCCGTAAAAGCCAGACGAATACTTGGCCGCGTAGCTCAAGATCGGAATGTTTTCGAAACCCGAGTCATCCAAGCCTGTCCGAAGTGCCGTGATCATGCCATCCATCATTCCGCTCGGCGCGATGACATCGGCGCCGGCTTTGGCAAAGCTGACCGCTTCCTTAACGAGGATCTCCAACGTGGCGTCGTTGTCGACATCCATCGTGCCGTGGCGATCGTTGATGATGCCGCAGTGGCCGTGATCGGTGAACTCGCAAAAGCAAACATCCGCCATGCCCAACAAGTTCGAGCCCGCGGCTTTGATGGCTCTTAACGCTTGTTGCACGATCCCGTTGTCGTCGTAAGCGTCGCTGCCAACGCTGTCCTTTGTTTCCGGGATCCCGAACAGAATGATCGATGGGATACCGAGCGATTCAATCTCGGCCACTTCGTCGGCAAGCAAATCGACAGTCAACTGCGCATGACCCGGCATCGAACTGATGTCAACGCGCGTTTTTTCACCATGTCGAACAAACAACGGCAAGATAAAATCGTTCGGCGTCAACATAGTCTCACGAACCATATCCCGAAGTTTGGGATGAGTTCGCAGGCGACGCATTCGGATGGTAGGGAAACTTGACATGGAATGGTTTAGGGATTGGGACGGGGAAGAGATTAGTTATTTGTGATTAGCCATTTTTCATTTGGACATTCAAATGAAAAATGACTAATCACAAATAACTAATGACTAATCTCTTCCTGCGTAGCTGCCGAAAAAGTCAACTTGCAGAATAAACTCCATTAGCCGCCGCCACACCAGCACCAGCATCGACTGCGATACCTTGTCCTGATAAGCAGCGTTCTAAGGCGGCCAAGAAGTAGACAACGTTTTGCTCACAACTGGCGGCGCCCATCAGGCCGATTCGCCATGTCTTGCCTTTGACGGGGCCAAGTCCCGCGCCGATTTCGATACCGAATTCGGTCAGCAGTTGCTTGCGAGTCGCCGCGTCATCGACGCCGTCGGGAATCAACACAGAATTCAGCATCGGCAACTGTTGGCCTTCCGGAACCGAGTACTGAATGCCCAGCGCCGCCAACCCAGCTTTCAACGCTTTGTGATTTCGCATGTGCCGAGCGAATCGGTTTTCGAGTCCCTCTTCCAAGATCAAACGCAGCGCCTCGTGAAGCCCGTAGTTCGAATTGATCGGTGCCGTGTGATGATAGGCTCGATCTTCGCCCCAATAATTGCGGACCATGGTCATGTCCAGGTACCAACTGGCAACTTTCGTTTGCCGCGCGTTGATGACCTCGACGGCACGCGGGCTGAAAGTCACCGGGGCCAAGCATGGCGGGCAACTCAAACATTTCTGCGTACCACTGTAAACCGCGTCGAGTCCCCATTCGTCGACCTTGACCAGCACGCCACCGAGCGAAGTGACGCAATCCGCCAAGAGCAACGCACCACCATCGTGGACGACCTTCGAAATTTCTTCGAGCGGCTGCCAAGCTCCCGTCGAGGTCTCCGCGTGTACGATACCAACCAATTTCGGTTTGATGCGGTCAACGACCTCGGCCACTTCATCGGCCGAGAAGATTTCGCTGAATCCCTTTTCAATGGTCGTGACTTCGGCACCGGCACGCTCCGCGACGTCCGCCATCCGCATGCCGAATACTCCGTTCTTGCAGATGACAACTTTGTCACCAGGCTCGACCAAGTTCACCACACAGGTCTCCATGCCGGAGCTACCCGTTCCGCTGACGGATAAGGTCAAGTCGTTCGATGTCTGAAACACTTCTCGCAGCATCGACCGGATTTCGTCCATCGTCTGCAAGAAATACGGATCAAGGTGTCCAACCGTCGGAGCCGCCATCGCAGCCAGCACGCGCGGATCAATATCACTCGGGCCAGGGCCCATCAAAATTCGTTTCGGGGGACAAATGGGGGCGGGGATGGTCATGTTTGTTTGTTGATTCTTGAAATGAGCTGTGAAGCAAAGTCGAGCAATTCGGTGTGCGGTTACGGAAAGAGAAGTATTGGCGGGATTTAAAGAGTTAAAGCCACATCAATAGCCTACTCTGATCGCAGATAAGATTCCACGACGCTGACTTGATTACTTGGGATGCTTCATGCGATCGATCGTCAAATAGATTCGGTTGCGATTTTCTGTATCAGTGTCGGATTGGGCAATATTGGACAGTGGCATCATTCCAAGAAACTCTGGAAAGCACCCAATAATATCAAGTGCTTGCCATCGAGATGATGACGATGTGTCGGCGAGGTCGGACAGAAAACAATCCAATGTGCACGCGATTTCGAAGCGGCACGAGACTTGTAACGAAATGTTGTAACCGTTAAGAGTCGGGATAATGTAAGGAAACGGCTCTACCACACGATTTATCAAAATGGTATTGGTTATCGCCGAAGTGCCGTTTGCAAGTTGGAATAGGAGTTCATAGATTTCCTGCCGAATCTCGTGTGGGCAAACTCGAATTAACTGCACAATGAACGGCGCAGCAAACGCGGCACCTTGGTACAATCCGCGCTGCACAATCAAACGGTTGTCAATTCTCCAATAAGCTTCACGTCGAGTTTGAGGATTCTGTGCAAGTAGTGCGGTGAGCTCAATCGGAATATCATCGCATGGCTCGTTCAGCACTCCTCGAAGGTCGCCCCACGGCACGCGATTCATCGTTTCCACAACAGTGTTGAAATTGATCATGTTTCGTCAACTGCTTTCGACATCGCCGTATAGATTTCGCACTAGTCAAGATGATAATATGGCGTGTGCAACACTCAATTGATTCATTTCCAAATGGCCACACCAATATGTCTACCTACGAATCAATTCTTTCAGCGGCATCTCAATTGACCATCGGCGAAAGATTGCAATTGATCGACGATTTGGCATCGTCAGTGCCAGATGATCAACCGCCACAACTGTCCGACATGTGGTTGGAAGAGATCAAACGACGCTCCGCAGAAATCGATTCCGGCGAGGTCAAGACAGAAGAGTGGGCCGACATCCGAAGACGGCTGTTCTCAAAGTTTGGTGTTGATCGTGCGAACTAGCTTCCACCCAGAAGCAACCGCTGAATTGGAGACTTCCGCCGAGTGGTATGCTAAACAGAGCACTACGGTTGCTCGAGATTTCTTGATAGCCGTAGATTCGACACTCGAAAGTATTGAAACCGATCCTGAACGGTTTGCCTTGATCGATGATCGACATCGATCGTGCAGTGTGCAAAAGTTTCCCTTCCAAGTTATCTTTCGAAGCCAAGATGACCGGCTTCATATCATTGCAATTGCACACGCCAAACGCCGCCCAGGGTATTGGATCGGCAGATAAGCAACTTGCACGCTCACCTTTTCGAGAATCTCCAATGCCTCAGACTTCACAACCTTCGGGCTTAGTCCTGAAGAACATGTTCTTACAAGAGCCGCAAAAAACGACTTCGATCGAGACAGCTCATCGGCGGATCGCGACGGCGCTGCCCGTTCCCGAATCGGTCGAATCGCTCAAGGCCGCGGCTGACGTGTATCCTCACGTCAACTGTTATCCAGTGCCCGTCGTGTGGGATCGCGCCGAGGGTTATCAGGTTGCCGACAAGTATGGAAACCGCTGGATCGACTTTAGCTCGACGGCCGTGATGTGTAACACGGGGCACGGGCATCCCGCGATTCGCTCGGCGGTGGAAGACTTTGCGCGTACTGGCTTGTTGGCGCAGTTCAGCTTCGCGTCAGACATTCGTTTGGAGTTAGCACAACGGTTGTTGGAATTGGCACCAGACAGCTGCGAAAAAGTCTACTTCTGGACGGTTGGGTCCGAGGCGATCGAATCGGCATTCCGTTTGGCTCGTGAGTACGGCATCCGCAAACGGCCGGGCAAGTACCACATCCTGACGCATTCGGGCGACTACCACGGTTGGACATTGGGCGCCCATCAACTTTCGGGCAAAGCTGACAAGCCCTGGCTGGCAAGTCGCGATCAGAACATACACTTCTTGCCGTTTCCGATGCAGATCGGGCAAACGGACGAAGCCGACTGGGCCGAGTTCTTCGATCGCAACGTCAGTGCTCTTTCCAACGAAGTTGACGCGGACGATGTGGCGGCGATCTTTATCGAAACGCTGCAAGGTTGGGGCGCGTTGCCTTTGCCTGTCGAGTACATGCAGCGGCTACGTGCGTGGGCCGACGAACATGAAGTGCTCGTCATCTTTGATGAAGTTCAAACCGGCTTCGGTCGCACCGGCAAGTGGTTCGCTCACGAGCACTACGGTGTCCGAGCCGACTTAATTTGTATCGGCAAGGGAGTCACATCGACACTGCCACTGGCCGCCGTGCTTGGTCCAGCCGCCGTCCTCGATGTTCTATCTCCAGGCGAGATCACCACGACGCACGCGGCACACCCACTTTCGTGCGTCGCGGCGCTCGCCAATCTAGAGGTGTTGGAGGACGAGTCGCTCATAGACGAAGCTACTCGCAAACAGTCGATCATCGAATCTGAACTCGCGTCACTGTCGAGCCGCTTTCCCAATCACATCAAAGCCACCAGCGGACTGGGCATGGTCCACGCCATCCATCTTGCCGGCGAAGCCGACACCGCGAACCAGTTGGCACGCGACCTGACATGGGAGTGCGTCAAACGTGGGTTGATGCTGTTCTTTACGGGCCGGCCGACTATCAAAGTTTGTCCTCCACTGATGATTCCCGATGACGCGTTGGTCGAGGGTATCGGCGCCATCGGCGAGGCACTGCAAGCTCTGACGGCTTGAAATGTCAGTTCAAAACCAGCCCCAAAGTCGTTGCTTCGAGAAAACGTCATCGATGGTTGAATGAGATTCGGCCACGATGCGTTGGTTTTGTCGAATCACCAATTGAGTCGGTTGTCGCAACAACGGTTGATCATTTGTTACGCAATGGATTCCGCCACCGTTGTACCAGAGTTCCCGTGCGTCGATGACGACGACTTCACGGTTGGGAAAGAATTGCTCGACTCGGGCTTTTGCGGCAGCGTCCCAAGAAGCTTCACAAAAGCTCGATCGGCAAATAGATATCCATCTGCCAACATCCATTCGGGTCTTCATGGCCATCGTTCCGATAGACCTCGAAGCAATGTCCATCAGGGGTCAAGTAACCACTGCCCGGAAGCCAGTCTCGAAGAAGTTGCGTCCATGGCAATTCGAAGTCTTGATCGATGACCTCACAGCCGTAGACTGCATACTTCCCCGCGGAGATCGTTTGCACATTGATCGATGCACCAGTCGAGATATGCTCGTCGATCATCAAACACGCATCAAAGCGACATTGGTCGACTTCCGTGACGTCGGGGTTGTCCCAAGGAATTCCCAAATACCGAGTGGAATCGTGTAGCCCGCGCGGCTCGGCCCATTGCCGTAGTTGGTCAAAGGCTTGCTCGGTACCCGGGTCATCGTACGATCCGAAATGCTGGACGTAAGCGACGCGGATGCTTTGCATGTCTTTGACTTTGACGGTCATGGCTTCAGCTCGCTGCTTGGATTCGTTCATTAACGATGACGAATCATAGAACGTATCGAACTGTCCAGCGTTTCCGTCCGTGCGGAGCATGTTTCCATTTGTGCGATCGCCGTTTCCTGCTGTGCGAATGACCGTTCTTGGCGCCTGATTGTCGACGCCGTGCGTCTCGCGATATTCGGACGGCGACATCTCGAACAACTTTCGAAACGCTTTCGCAAAATTCTGCGAGCTTGAAAAGCCCAGCTCGATCGCAATTGAAGTCACGTCGGCGCGAGTTAAAGATCAGGCGGCTCGCAGCTCGTTCCAAACGCAGTCGCCGAGTGAACTCGGCCACAGTCTCACCAACGACGGCCTTGAATAGTCGCCGAAAATTGTACTTCGAGAATGGCGCTGCCTGCGCGATCTCGTCAATCGACGGGCTTTCGGTCAAGTTCTCGTTGATGAAATCGATCGCTCGGCAGATGCGGCGACCGTACTCGGCGATGGTGTCGTCATGCGAAGTCATGGTCATCCATGATAAGAAACCTGCGCCTTTTGAGAACGCAGGCGAGTAAAATGGGGCGTGATCATAGAAGCCCGGCTTTTTTGAAAAGCCGGGCTTCTGAACGCAGACGCACGAATGGGCACTCGCGACGAATGTCAAACCTTAACGGTTATGACGGTTATCGCGATCCGGAAAGAGTTATTGCCACATCCGAGCCCCTTGTCCGCAAATCGAATGGCGCAGCCCATAGCCTCAGTCCGACCTATGTGAAAATAGGTAATTAGCGAGAGACGACACGGTTAGCTTCTGCTTACGGGATGTCCCCCGTTAGCGAATTCAGGTCGGCCGTCTCACTCCATTCACACAAAGCTGTTCATTCCTAACGGCCCACATTTGGGAGTCAAACTCATGAAAACTGCAACGCCGATCTGCGTCTTGGCGCTGCTGTTGACGTTCGCCGGACTCGAGCGGTCCGCGGAAGCTGGGTATGGTGGCGCCACCAGTTACAACTGTTGCCCCACCGAGAGCTGTGCTCCTTCCGGCGACTACTGTGCCGCCAAGTCATGCTGCACGACCACTTACAAGACGGTCAAGGATATCTGCTGGGATACGCAGAAATTCACGTGTTATAAGACGATTTACGACACCGTCTGCGAACGAATTCCAGTTAGCTGCGTCCAAAACGTTTGGGAAACAAAGTACAAGTGCGTGACGTACAACGTCTGCAAGCCCGTCTACAAAACGTGCTACCGGGACGTTTGCTACACCGTCAAGAAACCGGTCCACCGCACTTGCTACCGAGACGTCTGCTTCACCGTCAAGCGACCCGTTTATAAGACTTGTTACAAGACCGAATGCTACACGATCAAGAAGCCCGTCCATCAAACGTGCTACCGAGAAGTATGCTACACGGTCAAGAAGCCCGTCTACGAAACATGCTACCGCACGGTCACCTGCCGAACATGGAAGACCGAGCGACAAACATGCTACCGTGACGTGTCTTACACGGTCATGAAGCCACTCACGACTTACAAGTGCATTCAAACCGACTGCGGCTATTGGAAAACAGTCACGGAACACTGCCCCGGACCGATGGTCAACAAGTGCGTTCCTGACCCTTGCGATCCATGTGGTGGTACGAAGAACATCTGCGTTCAAGCTCCGGGTCGAACCATTTGTCGTAAGGTCTGGTGTCCGAAAAAAGTCACCAAGAAGATTCCTTGCACCAAATGGGTTCCAACCTGTTGCACGAAACGCGTGCCTTACACGGTTTGCCGACAAGTACCTTGCTGCACGACCAAAAAGGTGCCTTACAAGGTTTGCCGAATGGTCAGCGAATGCCACACCAAACGGGTACCTTACACCGTTTGCAGTTACGTGAATCAAACTTGCACCCGCAAAGTTCCTTACCAAACTTGCGAGTGGGTCGAAGAGTGCTGCACCAAGAAAGTCCCATACCAAGTTTGCGAATGGGTCGAAGAATCCTGCACCAAGAAAGTGCCTTACCAAGTTTGCACGTACGAAAACCAAGTCTCCACGAAGCAAGTGCCGTACAAAGTGTGCAAACAAGTTTGCAAAACCAAGTATGTCACGCAGGCTCGCCGCGTGCCCCGACAAGTTCCCGTAACGATGACTCGCTGCGTACCTCGCGTCGTTTGCCGCAAGGTGCCGGTGTGCTGCAATCCTTACTAAAAACTAGTCGCTGGTGTGAATCACCAGAGTAAAACTCCCAAGGGGGTGGCCTATTCACGTCACCCCCTTTTTTGTTGATCTTTGAGATCGCGAGTGGCTGGGGTAAAGTTGGGAGTCCCCAGATCCGAATCCACCTAGAAGTCATCCATGAATCTCTTTGTCGGCTCCTTCATACTCTTAACAGGAAATCCCTCCAGCGTTGCGGTATTGGCGCAAAGGAGGCATTATAGAAATCTATTCACTCAGTGAATTTAGGAGCGCTAGGTAACGGAGAGGCAGGACTTTCGCACTTACGGCAAAGTAATCTTCTAGATGTCTGACAAGTGGATCAGCTCCGCTCAGCCGTTCTTCGATAAGCTGAGCCAGTTCTTCGATATTCTTGACCTTTCCTTCTGGTTGACAGGATCGCTTTCACTAGCAGCCATCTTGGTGGGTGGGAGCTTGATTGGTCTCGAGTTTCCTGATTGGATGAATTCTACCATCGGCTTCATCTTGGGTGGCGTCGCCGCGTACATCCTCGGACTTGTCAGTCGGCGCGTCGGAAAATACCTCATCTCGGCAATTTTTGGTTACAACGAGTGTGCAAAGCTTGAGCATGAATTGGCACGCCACGTTGACAAACATAGCCAGCACCCGATGCTGAATCGATTGCCGCCGGGTCATGACAGCAATGTCGCAAACGAAGAGCAAGAACTTCGAAAACGGAAGGCACTAACGACACGCCTTTGGGTCGAGTTGCGACAACGACCCGATTTACGACCATGCTGCGATGACAAGCCGAAAAAGACCAAAGACAACAAACCAATCGCCACCAAACAGAACAAGTGTTGTACTTGGGAATGGCTTGAAAAACGTCGTCTGTTTTTCGGCGGTTTGGCGATCGTCGGGCTGTTCATCGCGGCCTACGCTCTTGCCCACGAAGGCAACAATTCCCGCAACGAACAAATCTACGAGCTGGCAGCCACGTTCGCTTTTCACGACGACAACCCAGTCGTCACGACAGTCAACACTTCTGATTCTGTCGAGATTAGCGTCAAGCACTAACGCGACAGCGCGCGAATCACCCCTCGGCAGCTAACCCCTCTTTCCACAGTTTGCGTAATTTGTTATCACCCCTCTTCGCGTTTGACACAACGGGGGCACGGAGTGCGCGCCCGTAGTGGTGGCTTCCAGCCGCCAACCGATTAAACACAAACCTCGCGGAAAGGATGCCGCATGTGTGGACTTGCTGGAATCTGTTTGGCCGACCCCGTGCCATGGGCGCGCGAGGCGATTGGTCGGATGACGGATTCGCTGTCACACCGCGGACCTGATTCGGATGGCTTCTACGAGTCGACTGCGGGCGACATGTATCTCGGCTTCCGACGCCTCGCCATCCGCGACCTCGACGAGCGTGCCAACCAACCCATGCAATCCGCCAGCGGACGGCTCTCGGTTGTCTTCAACGGCGAGGTCTATAACACAGAGGACTTGGGCCACAAATTCTGCTCGGACAAGAAACTTCGCACCACCAGCGACACCGAAGTGTTCCTCGAATCATTCGAAGCACGCGGCAGCGAAGTATTCGACGAGGCCAACGCGATGTTCGCTGTCGCCTTCTATGACGTGCCAACAGGTACGCTCACGTTGGCTCGCGATCGCATGGGCAAGAAGCCGCTATACATCTATGAGGGCGACGGATTCCTTGCCTTCGCATCAGAATTGCGTGCGTTTCGCCAATTCGGTTTAGAGCCGGATCCCAGCAAAGCCCCGTATTACTTTCACTTTGGCTACATGCCATCACCGCACACGTTCTTCAAGAGAACATCACAAGTTTGTCCCGGCGAGGTCGTCACCGTCCGAGCCGGCCAAATCGTCTCGCGACGCCGCTTTTTTCATCCAGCCAATTTGAATTGGTGTGAGACCGAACAAGCCGACATCGACCAACTGGATGACACATTGGCCAGTGCCGTGTCATTGCGAACGCTGAGCGATGTTCCAGTTGGCGCCTTCCTAAGCGGAGGCATCGACTCGACGCTGGTAGCAGCTCAAATGAAAGCAACCGGCCATCAGAACATCCCCACGTTTACGATCGCGTTCGACGACCCGCGTTATAACGAGGCACCTCACGCCGCGGCGACCGCGATGAAACTGGGCCTCTCGCACACGACGATTCCCATCAACGAACAACGTTTGGCGGATCTGGTCACCGATTACACCGACTGCTACGAGCAGCCGTATATGGACAAGTCCGGCTTGCCCACAATGCTGCTGTGCCAAGAAGTCAAACAATACGTAACCGTCGCACTTAGCGGAGACGGCGGCGACGAATTCTTCATGGGTTACGAACGCTACAATTGGTACCGCCAAGTATTACGCGCCCAATTGGTGCCGCCCATGGCGAGGCGATTGATGCAACAGATCGCTCCGCGTGTTGACAAACGCCGCGGCAACCGAATCCAACGATTGCTCGAGAGCACTGACAGCGCGGGCTTGTACGCCAATCTGATTCGCAATTGGCTGGGCAACACCGTCTCAGACATCTTGTGCGAGATTCCCGAAGCCGACGAAATGCCCATTCAATTGGTCCGCGACGTGTTCAGTCGAGCAGACGGCGACCCGATTGCCAAAGCGGCTTGCTTCGACGCGACCTATTACATCCCCGACGACCTGCAAGTCAAAATGGACCGCGCTTCGATGCGTGTCGCGTTGGAAGTTCGCTGCCCAATGCTCGACCACCGAGTCACTCGGCTGGGAGCCCAACTCTCGACAACTCGAAAGTTCGCGGGCGGCCTGAAGTGCGTACTCAAGTCGCTCCTAGGTCGGCATGTTCCACGCGAAATGTTCGAACGCCCGAAGCAAGGTTTCGCAGTTCCCATGGATCGGTGGATGCGAGGACCGCTGCGAGATGCCTTACACGACACGTTGTCTCAGCGATCGATCCGCGAATGCGGTTGGCTCAACACGCGTCGCATCGACGACATGCTAAGGCTCTTCGAATCGGGCCACTCAGAACTGAACGGTTCGTTGTGGATGCTGTTTGTGTTGTCCAAATCACTCGGTCAATGGTCTCAAGCTCAACAATCACGGGCGGCGTAATCCGCAGTTGCCAGAAATGTCACAAGCTATCGCCTTAGATCATCGGACGCATGTCAACGGCCTGCCGCTGGGCCGAGTGTCCGCGACATCGATAGCTCGAGGCACCGCGCTGCAACGTTTTTGTGCGTCGATGTCGCTGTTTCTGTTGCCCTTTCCAACGCTCAATTTCGGTGTCAGCTTTACCTTCGCCGACGCGTTCTTGCTAGTCGCAATGGTGTTGAATCTGCACGAGTTGGTTCGGGTTCAGGCTTTTCAAGTACCATTCATCTTGGCGTTTCCGTTCTTCTGCATGTCAGCCATTTTGGATCCCGACAGCAATCTGGAATCGCTGGCGCAAGTTGTCTACATCTGGGGGCTCATCGTTCCCTTCGGTTGGATCGCCTTTACGAACATCCGGCCAAGACGCATTGCAGAAATCCTGATTGCCTCGGCGGTGTTGAATTCGGTCGTGGCTTCCTTGCAAGGTGCCGGCATCATCGGGGAACTTGGCCGGCAGAAACTGATTGCCTTTGACGTTGGCTTCAACAACGCTTTCAACCGTGGACCCGGACTCAGTCTGAATTGCAATTCGCTGGTCATGCTGATGACGCCAGTGTTCTTGCTACTACCCTACATCCGCAGCGCACGACTTCGATCTCTGTTGTTCCTGGTCTTTCTCGGCGGCATTGGCGCGTCGATGTCCAAATCGACGATCATGGCGCTTCCAGGAATTCTGTATTGGCTCTGGCGAGAAAAGCAAAAGAAAGAAGTCTTCGCAACGCTGGCCGTTTTCATGACGGTCGCAGTCTTGGTGCTTAGTCAATCGAGCCGTGTCAACAACATGGTGCATAAGATCTCGACCACGATCGAACGTCGAGCGACCTATGTCGACACCTCAATCAGTACACGGACGGAATTGATCGAGGTTGCCGTCGATTATGCCAAGGATTGCCTCTTCCTGGGCTACGGAACAACAGGTTCGTACAAACTTATCAGCCAGTCGACTGGCCACAACGTGCACGTTTACTACATTGGCTTAACGGTAATCGCCGGCGTACCCGCGATGCTTCTGTTAACCATCGGCATGATGATGCAGACATTCCGTCTTTGGAGGCTGGGTGAGGTCTACTTTGCGATGTTTTTGCTCGCCCACATGCTGGCTTGTTTGCTAACAACCGTGTTATACCTCAGTTTCCAAAGCTTACCCTTGATGGTTGCGGGAGCCATCATACCGCAGACCATTCGATGGTTCGAAGAACGACAGCAAAAGCAATCGTGACTTAGTATCGGCGCGAAACTGGACGTCACTGTAAGTCGACATCCGGAGTTTTCTAATAGCGATTTTTGAATTGTGATTTCAGAAGTTAAGAGAAGGCTAACCTCGCCGGTCTTCCTCACTTCGCAAACCAAAAATCACCAATCGTCAATCGCTATTCAAAACGCTCCGCTGGCACCGTCGGTTCAGGATGAAAACCAGCATCAGAACGTCTCACAATTCAATGTCCCAACTACGAGTGCTTCACCTGATCACCAATTTGAACGTGGGCGGTGCGCAGTCCATGTTGGTGAAGCTCTTGCGCAGAATGGAATCTCGCTCCGTCACGTCAGGCGTCGTCTCCTTGCAAGATCTGGGCCCTATGTCGGCAGCAATCAACCAATTGAGATTGCCTACCGAGTCACTCGATATGCGATCGCTGCGATCATTGCCCTCAACCGTTTGTCGAATGGGACGCATCATCAGCGACTGGCAGCCCGATGTCGTGCAAACTTGGATGTATCATTCGAATTGGGTCGGGGCACTCTCCGCAAAGCTCTCTCGGCAGCCGACTCCAGTAGTTTGGAACATCCGCATGAATCCACCTCTGCCTGGAGTCGATAAGCGGTCGACTCACTGGGTGGCCGGGCATTGCGGAAAACACATGCGGCGTTTGGCACACCAATGCGTGTTGAACTCGAAAGTCAGTGCGCGAGGTCACGTGGAGTTGGGATATCCTGCCGATCGGCTGACGGTTATTCCCAACGGCTTTGACACCGACACGATCGATGCATCCCCGACGTTAAGAAATCAGTGGCGAGACCAATGGCAAGTTGGCGACGGTGAACTCATCATTGGTACAGTTGGGCGATTTCATCCGCACAAGGATTACCGCACCTTTGTCGGCGCCGCCAAACGCATTCATGACGAACTGTCCAGTGTCCGGTTTGTGATGTGCGGCGAAGGGCTTAGTGCAGACAACGACGAATTGATTGGCTGGATACGGGAAGCGAATTTAGAAGACCGCTTTATTCTGTTGGGCCGGCAAACGGATGTGGCGGGAGTTTACTCGGCCGTCGACTTGGCGGTGTCGTCTTCGATCTTGGAAGGCTTTCCCAACTCGGTCGGCGAAGCGATGGCTTGTCGAGTCCCCTGCGCGGTGACGAATGCGGGCGGAACAGCGGAATTGGTTGGCAACACGGCGCGCATCGTTTCTTGTCGTCGTCCCGATCACTTAGCGGAAGAATGCGTGCGAGTACTTCGGTTCTCGAAAGAACACCGACGCGATTTGGGCGAAAACGGTCGTGCCCGGATCATTCAGCACTTTGGACTAGATCAGATTGCCCAACAATACGAAACTCTGTGGCAACAAGTGGCGGGGACATTGATGCCGCCAACTTCAGGAAGGAAACAAAAGGCCGCGTAATGTGCGGAATTCTTGGCGGATGGACTCCGCAGCCACTCTCTGATCAAGCCATCAATTCGGCATTGGACACGATCATTCATCGAGGCCCGGATGACTCCGGCCTGATATGCAGCGATGGCGTCTTCTTGGGGATGCGGCGGTTGTCGATTATCGACCTTCAAAGCGGCCAGCAACCAATCTCGAACGAAGATGGAACGATCACAGTCGTTTGCAACGGCGAGATCTACAACTACCGGGAAATCCGCGAGACGCTAAAACGGAACGGTCACGAATTCAAAACCAGCTCGGACACCGAGGTGCTCGTCCATCTCTACGAGGATTACGGTGAGCAACTCTGCGAACACTTGCGGGGCATGTACGGCTTCGCGATCTGGGATTCGCGCCAAAGACAACTTCTCCTCGGCCGCGACCGATTCGGCAAGAAGCCGCTGTACTTCACACATTCACCACAACACGGCTTTTTGTTCGCGACCGAATTGAAAGCCCTCAGGCCGCTGGTGATGAATACTTCCGCACGTTGGGAGATTCGCGAGCAAGCGGTTTCCGACTTCTTGTCGCTGGGCTGTGTGCCTCAACCAGAGACTGCGTTTCGCGATGTCTTCACCGTGCCGCCAGCGTCGACGCTGTGTTTCGATGGTCGAGAAACTCGGACGCAATGCTACTGGCGACTTGATTACCAACAAAAGACTCGGCTGCCTTATCGCGATGTACTGAATCGAATAAGGGACGAAATTCGCGAGGCTGTCCGCTTGCGGTTACGTTCGGACGTGCCGTTGGGCGTGTTCCTCTCTGGCGGCGTCGACTCAACGGTTGTTGCCTACGAAGCCGCTCAAGAAGTCGGTGAGACACTTCATACTTTCACCGTCAGTGTCGACGACCGCGACTTTGACGAAGCTCCCATCGCTGTTCGAACGGCCAAGGAATTCGGTGTTCGCAACACCGTCCTAAAGCTAGACATCGACCCACTGTCCACGCTGGAAACAATCGTGCAACAATACGATCAGCCGTTCGCCGATCCCAGCGCGATTCCCAGCTTGGCAGTTTCCAAGCTGGCGCGCGAGCATGTCACCGTAGTTCTCAACGGCGACGGCGGCGACGAAGTCTTCGCAGGCTACCGCCGGCACATGGCGGCGCGTTTGTCCGGCTGGCTTGAACGAATCCCCAAACCAATCAACGCCGCGACAGCAAAGCTGCTGGGATGCTTTCCCAGTGGTCGACGGTCACCAGTTGGATTTCTAACGCGTCTATTCCGAGGTGCCTCGCAACCACCCGGTCAGCAATACTTAGCTTGGTCAACGGATCGCTTTCATCAGGCGGACAAAGCCGAAAGCTGGGTCGGATCGAAAGCCATCCGCTCCACAGAATCTTGGCTCGACGAAGTGATCTCATCCGATCTTCGCGGCCTTGATCGTCTGACCTACTCGGACATACATGTGAACTTGCTAAGCGCTTTGCTAGTCAAGATGGACATCGCCTCAATGGCGCATTCTCTCGAGGCGCGTTCACCACTGCTCGATCAACAGTTGGCCGAATTCGTGGCGACCCTGCCGGACAACTATCGCATCCGTGGAACTCAGTTAAAGAGCCCAATACGCGATGCTTACCGCGGTCTGATTCCTGATGAAGTCATCAGCGGCAAGAAACGCGGTTTCGAGATCCCATTGAAAGCATGGCTGCAACAGGACCTTCGGGAACTTCTGTTCGACACCGTGGGAGCAACCGACGCGCGAGTAAACTACTACCTTGACGCAAATTTTGTTCAGCAACTGTTGCACGCGCAACAAATGACCAGCCGAAATTGGGCAACCGCTGTCTATAGCGTTCTCATCCTTGAGCTGTGGCTGCGTGAACAAGAATCGCTAGCAAGGGTAGCGCCGATCGCCGCTTGATGGCAAGAAGTCGATCACTTGCCAATGCAATACAAATGCTCTGCGCCACGGATCAAGAGTCGATTGCCGATGGCCACTGGTGATGCAACGATCTGTTCCCCCATGTCGTTCTCAGCGAGAAACTCGAAACCGTTGGTGACATCCGCAACCAACACGACACCGTCTTCGCGAGGGGCGAACATCTTGCCGCCAGCGATCGTTGGCGAGGCGTAGTACTTCATGCGGTGTTTGGGGAACTGGCCGGAAAAGACCGTGGAACCGCTGGCCGCATCGATGCAGTCGACTTGCCCTTTGTCTTTGAGCACATACACCTTGCCGCCCAAGGCACATGGTGTTGGCACAAACGAACCGGTGTCCTTGCGAGTCCATTGCCGGTGCGTTGCCGTGACGTCGCCTTTTCCGTTGAGTTTCACAGCAGCTAACCGGCTGCCTCGACCATAAGGAACGACCGCGACATCGTCAGAAATCACGAACGAGGCAACTTGGACCCAGTTGCGATTTCCGTCTGGATTGAAGCCAGCACAGCTCCAAATCACGCTGCCGTCTTCAGCATCGTGGGCGGTTAGATGTTCTGCGCCCCAAACAATGATGGCTTGTCGACCGTTTTGTTCCATCACGATCGGCGTCGCGTAAGAGTGATCGCCTTCAACGGGTGTCTTGTAATTGCGGTCGACTTTCCAGTCCAAGTCACCGTCTTGTTTGTCGTAGGCAACAACGTACGACCCACTGTTGTGCATCACGGCCACCACGACACTGCTGTCCGTCAAAACCGGCGAAGTTCCCAAGTCCCAATAAAGTGAGTCGCGTGAGTACTTCTCTTGCAAGTTGGTCTTCCAAACCAAATTGCCGCTCATATCCAATGCAGCCAAGTTGCCGCTCTTGAAGTACACGAAGATGTTTTTACCGTCCGATATCGCGGACGGGTTGCTCCCGGAACCGTTGCGATGTTTGCCACGTCGCGCAACTCCAACTTTGGTTTGCCAAAGGATCTCGCCATCCCAATCGACGGCCAATGCGACGTCTTGCCCCTCAATCACGCTGGTCATGATGATTTGCTCGCCCCAAACGATGGGCGTGGAATAACCGCGACCGGGAAGCTTTTTCTTCCAAACGATGCCATCGCCTTCGGTCCACTTCGCTGGGAAATCACCCTGCAGCGTGCTGCCCGAATCGTTGGGACCACGCCAACGCGGCCAATAGCGCTCGGGGATCTCTGCCGCGTCGAGCGAAAGTGCGAAGGTCAGCAACAAGGCAGTCGTCAGGATATATCTTTGCATGGACCAATCTCCAAGAATCAATGAAGGATTGAGAAGCGCTCTGTGCCCAAGTCTACGAAATTCGACAGCGGCGTCATAGGCTGTGAAAAAGAGCAGCGAATTCTATACTGGCGGCGAGACGAAACCGAATTCGACTTGCCGAGCCAACACA
Source organism: Planctomycetaceae bacterium (assembly GCA_002722955.1). Classification (GTDB taxonomy): domain Bacteria; phylum Planctomycetota; class Planctomycetia; order Planctomycetales; family Planctomycetaceae. Next base: position 23,279 of record PBMZ01000165.1, read on the forward strand.
AGATGCTGCAAGATCAACTACCCACCGACTGGCGAGAGTTGTGCCACGAAGAAATCAACGCTGACTACTTTCGGGAACTAACCGAGTTTGTTCAGGTCGAGCGCGCTGCCGAAACCATATTTCCTCCGGATTGCGATGTGTTTAATGCGTTTCGACAAACACCCATCGATCAAACTCGGGTGTTGATATTGGGACAAGATCCGTATCACGATGACGGGCAAGCACACGGGCTCTGTTTTTCCGTCCGGTCAGGTGTCAAACCGCCGCCTTCGTTGGTCAACATCTTTAAGGAATTGCACACTGACATCGGCTGCTCAATTCCATCTCACGGTTGCTTGGATCACTGGGCCGCTCAAGGCGTGCTGTTGCTGAACACAGTTTTGACGGTAAGAGCTCATCAAGCTAACTCGCACCGTGGCCAGGGCTGGGAGAAGTTTACAGACGCCGTCATTGGCAAGCTCAGCCAACGCGAAAGGCGCATGGTCTTCGTCTTGTGGGGCAAGCCAGCTCAGAAGAAACACAAGCTCATCGATGATGCGAAGCACGTGGTCATTGAATCGGCGCATCCATCTCCGCTGTCAGCCTTTCGCGGCTTCTTCGGCTCGCGGCCGTTTTCTCAGATCAACGACGCCCTTACGGGATTCGGTGAACCTTGTATCGATTGGTGCCTGGAATGACCAAGAAAGAACGCGCGGAATTGATTTCGCATCGCCTGCAAGACCTCTATCCGGAAACACCAATTCCGCTTGATCATGTGGATGCGTATACGTTGTTGGTGGCGGTCTTGTTAAGCGCCCAATGCACGGACAAACGCGTGAACGAAGTGACGCCAAATCTATGGGCAGTTGGCGATAACCCTCATCAAATGGCAACTGTTGAGGTGTCCGTCATTGAAGACATAATTCGACCATGCGGATTGGCCCCCCGCAAGGCGAAGGCCATCTCAGAGCTATCGCAAATCTTGCTCGACAAGCACGACGGTCGTGTGCCGGAAACGTTTGAGGACCTGGAAGAACTTCCTGGTGTTGGTCACAAAACGGCCAGTGTGGTTATGAGTCAAGCGTTTGGCCACCCAGCGTTTCCTGTGGACACTCACATCCATCGATTGGCTCAACGTTGGGGCCTTACCAATGGCAAGAACGTCGTGCAGACCGAAGCCGATCTAAAGAAACTCTTTCCCAAAGAGGACTGGAATCGCTTACACCTTCAAATCATCTACTACGGCCGAGAACACTGCACAGCCCGCGGTTGCGATGGCACGGTTTGTGAGATGTGCCGCAGTTGCTATCCGAATCGTAAGAAGCCGGTCAAAACGAAAAAGGCTTAACATCGATTCAACCTGCGCTGTTCATAAGATCGTCTCATCCCAGACTGAACATAAGACAGATTCATCCCGACCTGTCGGTACAAGCACTGCATCTCTTAGCTTGAGCGATACTGGGACAGATATCACACTTGCAACATTTGTCAACCAGGGTAAATCCCTCAAACACGCCACGTTCAGAATCGTTAACACAAACGATCGCTGATGAGTTAATTGTGAACATTAGAACCTACTGAATTAAGAACCAGAGATCTTGTGAATATTATCATCGATCATTGCTCAATTCGGACATCACTCGCAACCGTTCGTTGGCACAAACATTGCATAAACGTCACAACATGCAGCATCAGCAGAATCTCAATTCTGTACGTAACTGACACGATACTGAATGCTGCTACTCTGCTCAGAGTCCGACCGCCATCGGTGTTGACCAGAGTTCGTTGTGTGAACTGCCCGCCATCGGTGATCGCAACTTGTGTGCTTGCATTGAGCAAGCGAATGATTTTGGGTTTCTCTGTTCGAAAGGTCTCTAGAAATGTTGTTGCGCAAGCTTTGGAACGATGAGTTAGGCGTTGTCCTAACCGCTGAGTTCATCCTAATCATGACCATTATGGTCATCGCCACTGTTGTCGGCATTAGCGAAGTGGCCGTCGCTACCAGCAACGAGCTAAACAATGTCTCGAACGCCATTGGTGCCTCGAACCGATCCTATGGCTACACCGGTTTTAGCACGTTGACACCATCCGGTGATCGACAGAATTTCTCTTCGGGAGCCACGTGGATTGATGACGTGGACAATTGCGGCACGAACCACACATGCGATCTGGTTCGTGGCGCCGATTCGAGTTCAACAGAAGAACAACCGTAGGCCCACCACCATCTCCGACAGGGCTATGTTACACACACGTTATCGCGAAAGAAGACCCCAAGAGACAGTGCTTGGTTTTTTATGCGCAGACTTTGCAACGAATTTGTTTATTCTGCTTTGTCTTCCACAATCCAAATGTTGCGGTAGCGAACGGGGTCACCGTGGTTTTGTAAGAAGATGGCGCCAGCTTTCTCATCATTGCGGCCGCCGCCAGGTGTCGGTTTCGGGAGTTCGCGTTTCCCATGAATGACAACGCCATTGTGACGGATCGTGACGACAGCGTTCTTGGTCTTCTTTCCTTCGCGGTCGAAACGAGCGGCTTTGAACTCGACGTCGTAGGTCTGCCACGCCATTGGAGGCAAGCACATGTTGACATCGGGGCGAGACACACTGTAGATGCCGCCGCATTCGTTGTCCTTACCCTCGAGACCAAAAGAATCGAGAACTTGACACTCGTACTGATCCGAGATGTACATGCCGCTGTTGCCTCGAGATTGACCGCGTGACTCGGGCATGTACGGAGTACGAAACTCAAGGTGCAACGTGTAGTCGCCGAAGGTTTGCTTTGTGCGAACGCCGACGTTTAACAGATTCTTATCGACGACTTTACCGCCGTTCCAGGCTTCTACGTTCTTGCCGTCGAACAATACGATGGCTCCCTTGGGTGGCTTCTTGCCCAAAGTGGGTGACTCGCGGACAACGTGTTTGGCCTCGTATGTCGCATCGCCTTTTGTTGCGGTGAGAATTCCATCGACAATCTTGCCGGAGAGATCGCTGCCAGTGATCAGTGTCGCACCGTCTTTCGATTCCCCTTTGAGCTTCGCTTTGGTCTTGCCATCCCAGCCCGCTCCGGGCAAACCACCCTTGAGAAGCACGACGTCGAACTTGCCTTTACCCAAAGCAACCACTTGAAAGCCAACTTTGTTGCCGTTGACCTTGCCTTCGTATTCGCCTTGGACTTTGTAATCGGGATCGGTCTTGGAATCGCCAACCTTTTCTCCGGCCGCGTTGGCAAAGCTTGCCAAAGCCAACATCGTGAACGTAACAAATGCCGTCTGAAGTAACCGTTGCATGGGAATCTCCGATCGAAAGCGATGACTGCGAATAGGTTAGGATTACCTTACTGATGTCACTGGCAGATTTCAAAGACCACCAATAAGAACTCTGGTTGTCAAATTGGTATCAACCACGTAGCCTTCAATTGTTATGGCAAGCGATTCACAACAACCAGAATCTCCGAACTCGGAGACTCGGCCACCGGTTGAGATTGCGCGCGAGCTGCCTACGACTCCGGGCGTCTACTTGATGAAGGACGAGCTAGGACGCGTCATTTATGTTGGCAAAGCCGTCAATCTTCGTAGCCGAGTGGGAAGTTACTTCACCGCAGCGGCAGCCGTCGATCGACGCACAGCCGATCTCGTGCCAGAAATCCGCGACATCGCCCACATCGAAACTGACAGCGAGGTCGACGCCTTGCTACTCGAAGCACGGCTGATCAAGGACATCCAGCCACGATTCAACTCCGAGCTGAAAGACGATAAAACCTTTCCCTACCTTGAGATCTCGGTCCGCGAGGACTTTCCGCGGATCGAGTTTACTCGCACGCCGCAAAGCAAGGGCACAAAGCTTTACGGTCCGTTCACGAACGCCAAAAAGCTGCGTGGCACGATTGCCGTGCTTCAGAGAATCTTTCGCTTCCGAACCTGCACGCTGGACATCGAGGACGGCGATGACCGCTGGCGTTGGTTTCGACCGTGCCTGTTGCACAGCATCAATCAATGCACGGCACCGTGTAACTTGCGGGTCACGAAGGAAGAGTACCGCAAAGACATCAACCGCCTGAAGCTCTTCCTTGACGGTAAGAAAGACAAGCTGCTTAAAGATATGCGGGCCGAGATGCAGGCCGCCTCGAAGGAACTCAAGTTCGAGAAAGCCGCCCGCATTCGCGATGAAATCGATGCCCTCGAGAATCTCAATCTGCGCGGTGACCTAGAAGAACACGCTCAGCCCGAGGTGTTTTATATCGACCCCAAGAAAGGCATGGCTGGCCTGAAGAAGACATTCAAACTGCCTGAACTTCCGCGACGAATCGAAGGCATCGACATCGCGCATCTTCAAGGCGGAGAAACCGTCGCCAGTTTGGTTCAGTTCATTGATGGCTTGCCGTTCAAACACGGTTACAAACGCTACAAGATTCGCACCGTTGATGGTGTTGACGACTTTGCCTCGATGCGCGAAGTGGTCACACGCCGCTTCCGACGACTGGAACAAGAAGGCGAAGCGTTTCCAGACATCCTGCTGATCGATGGTGGCAAGGGACAACTAAGCTCCGCAATGCAAGCTCTTGAAGATGTGCAGATCGACCCGCCGTTCACGATCTCGCTGGCAAAACGCGAGGAAGAGATCTACATACCTGGCGAACCCGAGCCGCGCAAATTGAGCAAGCACTCCTATGGCCTACGCTTGCTTCAATACGTCCGCGACGAATCCCACCGCTTCGCGCAACACTACCATCACCTGTTGCGCAAGAAGGCAACTTTCGAAGAGTAAAGTAGCCATCACTCTCCGAGTGATGGCCCTCGCGAACACGTAGTGAAATGTTCTCAAGGCCGAGATTCTGCTTCTCGTTTCGAGCTCTGCTTGAGGCACACCTTCTCGATTGATCCGTCACCGAAGGCTCATCACTCTCCGAGTGATGGCTACTTTGGCTATATGCGAGATTGAATCGCGATCGTCTTGCCCTCTTTTGAGGACTCCAATCCCGCCAGCATGATTTCGGTTATGTGACGAGCCGACCGGGCGTTGCACAGCTCAGGTTGTGCTCCCGCTTGGATACAGCGAATCCAATGCTGATGAGAATTCTCATCGGGAAAGGCTGAGACTTCGACAGTCTCGGAGATTAAGTCCGCATCCTCGTCAACCAACGAACTCGGTCGGTAGTGAATCAGCGGTTGATCACGACCGTGCACCGCGACCTTGCCCAACGTGCCATGAATCGAGAATTCGCTGGTGCGTGCAGGATCGCACCATCCGGTCTCCGCAGTTCCCAGAGCACCACACTCAAAATCCAACAACAACGCCGCCGTGTCTTCCAAACGAGTTGGCTTGTTGGCCGTCGTCAACCGTGCGGTGACGGCAGTGACCGAACCAAGAATCGTGACCAGATTCGCGATCGCATAAACGCCCATGTCAAACAAAGCACCAACGTCGGCTTTGTCGGCATCGAAAAACCACAAATCGTCTTCGGTCTCTTCGGCGAAAATCTGCTGAATCCCGGCGTAGTAAACTTCCGGCCCACCATGACTGTGCCGAGCTCTGGCTGCCGAGATCTTGCCTAACACACCGTCTTGCACCATCTGCCGCGCGGCCAAAGTCGATGGCTTCGAATAGAACGGCAGTGCCAGCACCGTCCGGTCGGTCTGTTCCGCGGCCTGGACAAACTCGTCCGCTTCGCTCATGGACGTGCTGAGTGGTTTTTGCATGTGAACGTGCTTGCCCGCGGCCAGCGCTTTCAAACCCCACTCGACATGCAACGGGTGAGGCACCGCGATGATGACGCCATCAATCGAATCGTCCGCGATGACCGCTTCGAAATCTTGAGTCCATGCAGACACATCGAACTTGTCACACAACGTCTGCAAACGAGACTCTCGGCGCCCGCTGATCAAGACAACTTCGGCCCCGTCAACGGTTTGCATTTCGGGCAAGTGCAACTTTGCCGCAATCCCACCAGCACCGATGATACCAATGCGTAGCTTGCTCATGTCTTTCGATGCTCACGCCGTAGGTCTTAAATCAAGCCAAACTTCTGCAGTGCCGAGACCGTTGCAATCACCCAGAAAAACGAACCGGACGCGAACAAACAAATTCGCACGAACCAGTTCGGCCGCAAGTGCTTCGGCAACAAAATGCAATTTACAGCCAGCGTGTGCCAGCAACTGAATCCCAACGCAAAGTTAAAGATCGTCGTCGCGATCGTCAGCAAGCTGGTTGGTTGCTCGAGCGACAGCATAGCCATCCCAAAGAAACCGTAGATGACTAGAACAGTGAAGTAAACATAGCGAATGTTCTTCGGCGGCATCTTTCGCAGCATCGCGCTGGACGTCCAAAACACGTCGACCCAACGACGAATAACGCCATCAGCGGTGGTCGCCATGCTCGGTGCGAGAACCAGGAAGCCGCAGAACAAAGTCATGAACCAGAAGAAGCCGCCCAGGCTACCGCCGACTCGTTCTTCGACTGCGCCCGCCGTCATTGCTGCTGCCGTCCACTTGTCTGCTTCCGTGCCGCGCTGCAGGAACTCAACAGACAACATGCTGGGCAAAGCCAAGCCGATGAAACAAGCGGGCATCCAAACACCCAATTGGTCACGCACGACATGCTTGTACCATCGCTTCCAACGAGGCATGGCTTCTTCCGTCGGTTCGAAAACAGCACCGACGTGAGACAACTGGATGTCTTGGCCGCCAACGACACTGGGAATGGCCCCGACGTGATGTCCCATGCCCCAACCTTGATCACGCGTGTAATTACTGATCGGTGTATTTGAAAGTCCGCCTGATCCAGAGATCGCGACCAAAGCGGACAAGAATGCGATCAGCGACCAATCGATATCAGGCCTTTGTTCTGATGTGAAGAGATTGCCGACTCGGTCGCCGTCACGCGTACCGTCGCCATCGACATCGATGCACGGTAAGAGTTGCCCCTTGGCGTCCTTGAATCGAATTTGCTTACCACCGTCAACGCGTTCGAGTTGATACGTGCCGTCGGTTTGGCCATCGCCATCGGTGTCGATCGTGACAGTTTCGTCAGGTTCGTTGTCTTGATCCAAGTCAGGCCACCACACGGGACTCTCGTCATTGCCCAGATTGACCATGGGGTCGGGTTTGCCATCTTGGTCGATGTCAGTCGCATATGCGGCTTTGAAAACCGTGCCAAACTTCAGAGACAAAGACGGCTCCATCACATCGATTACACCGTCGCTGTCCCAGTCTTCGCCGGGATCAAGCTGATCGTTTCCATTTAGATCCTCGGCCGCTCGGATCGGAACGTTGCCAAACTTGAAAAACCCGCTGCAGATTTCGACCCACGTGCCGCTTGAGGAATAAAACAAAGCCAAGATCAACAAGAAGCCCATCACCGTAACGATCTTGAAGGTCATGATTCCCTTCAGCGCGTTGTAGATCTTTCCGCCGAAGATCAATGGCAGCAATGCAGCCAAGAAGATGGCGTAACCAAGCACGCGCAACAGCGTTTCGTGCGACATCGTAATGCCAAGAATCGTGGCGACGCCCTCTTGCGCATTCGGGACCTCACCTAGAATGACCGCAGCGAGAGGTGTCGCCGCACTCGCCGCCAGATACGGGAACACCGACCCGAAATCGAGCAACAAATAGAGCAACACCCAGAACATAGGATGGGGCAGCAGCCGGAACTTGCCAGTAAAAATCGGCTCGCCGGAATACAACGTGTAGCGACTGATCTCGATGTTATAAATGACTAGGCCCAAGACACTCATCGTGGCCAACCACAACATGGCCCCGCCGTATTTTGCCGTGACAATCGGTCCAACAAGCCACTCGCCGCCACCAATCGCAGCTCCACCCATCAAGAGTCCCGGTCCCAACATTTGAAACCAGTTCTTAGCGGTAAACTTCGGAGCGTCGATCAGCTCGCCAGTTTCCCACTGCGGCATCGCTTGAGAACCAGGATGCGGTGCCTCGTAGGAGTTTTCTTGATTGGCAACGTCGGGAGTCTCACCGGCCGGATTGTTGGGCTCAGACATGCGTTAACTCATTGGAAAGAGAATGAAAACGTGGTGTAGGATGGTTGTCTCATTACAACGCAACCAGTAGTGTTCGTCAAAGGCACACAATCGAAGATTCTACTGACGGCCACTTGTCGCTATCTAGTTTGTTTTTGAACTACGCTTTGGACGCTTAATGACTTTGTGGTACAATTTGCTGATGGCCACTCAGCTTTCACTCGACCGTCTTATCCACCCCGTGGGAGAGTGTTTGACTCTCGAAACTGCGGTACGTTTGGCCAACTTGAAGGCAGATTCAGAACTTCAAAGTCGGGTCGATGAATTGGCCGAAAAGGCTAATCAAGGTACGCTAACATCTGCTGAGCGATCCGAGTATGAACAGTTTGTAAGTTTCTCGGAATTTGTCACATTGCTCAAACTCAGAGCTCGTGATGTGCTTGATCACGCGGCAAATAACAGATGGATGCAGAGACTCGTAGTCATGTTCGTGAACGAGCTGGGTATCGTTGTGAATACTGCCGCTTGCCAGAGCAGCTAGTTTGGTGACGTCTCACATTGAGCATGTCTATGCTCAACAGCATACCACCGATGACAGCTTGGAGAATCTCTGTTTAGCCTGCCCGCGATGCAATCTGCAAAAGGGACCAAACTTGACGACAATTGATGCGGAATTTGGCAAGATCGTGCCGTTGTTTCATCCTCGTCAACAGAATTGGCAAGAACACTTTGAAGTACAGGAATACCACATTGTTGGCCGGACAACGACGGGATGAGCGACCGTCGCATTGTTGAAAATGAACGAACGGCAAAAGGTTGAGGCACGTCACGCGCTCATCCGTCGTGGAGAATTCGGGTAGATTCTGGCATCTTCCACTACCGATCCCACGGAAACAGCAATGTTGGCGTGTTCGTGTAGCGTTTCATCTTCAAGTTCAGCTTGGCCCCACAGCCTGCGGCAAGTTTGACTTTGAACGTTGAACCGTTGACGGCGAGTGTCTTGCCGCCGGTTTCGGCGGATAGAATTTGATGCTCGCCGTAGCCGCCTCCTTGGATGATGACGGTTTTGTCGTGCAGTTGATCGGTGTTGACCAACGTGACGGACGTGGCGTCTTGAGTCATCTTGTCGATCAACGCGGCCACTCCGTCGGGGATGCCGGCTCGGCGTTTGTCGGCGTCGAAGTAACGCAATCGAGCGTGCAGGACGAGGCCTTGGCGGCCGGGATAGAGGGCTCCCATCATTAACTCGCCCAAGGATTGCACGGAACACGGGTTTAACTGCATGGGGTCGTCGGCAAGCCGTGTATCAGGTGTTGTCTTATCGGCCTTCATCTCGGCGACGTGTTTTCGGACGCTGGCGAAGTCGGCTCGCATGGAGGTCTCGGGGAAGTTGGCATTCCGACCGCGAAGGTAGTTCAACCACGCATCACCTTCGACGTGTTTACGATCGGCTTCTTCCAACGTGCAATAGAAGATTTCGCGAGCGCCTTGAGTGTAAGGCGATGCCGAGTACGCATACCAACCATCATCGCCGTACATCGCGGGATACATTTTCTTGCCGTCGACGACTTTGGCGTTCGAGTTGACGACTTTGATTTGTTCTCGCCAAGGATTGATGTAGCTGCGATCGCCGGTCATCAAGAACGCGTTCATCAAGCCTTTCAGGCCCAAACCAGTCGTGTTGCGATTCGCCATCGCGCCGGTCTGCGGGACCTCGACCGTGAACGACCAGCCGTAGACTCCGCCGTACCACTTGCCACCGGCGGCGCTTCCGGGTTTGCCATCGAGTCCGATGTTGGACGGAATGATGTTGCCGTTCTTGATCATGCGGTCTCGCCAAGCGCCGCAGTATTCCAAGATCCAGTCACGATAGCGTTTCTCGTGCGTGGTCGCGAAGGCATTGAAGGCCAGCGATGTCGACAGCAGGTTCTGCGGATGGTCGCCGATGATGTCGTTGTAGTCTTTGAAGTGAGCCACCATCTCGCTGTAGTTGCGTTCTCCGTGACCCAGCGAGAATCGATGTTCGACCTCGATCGGATCGCCCGCCCAGTCCAAACCCGTCGCCTTACGAAGCAACGGGCCGCGGCTACCGTTGAACATGCTGCGGATGATTTTGTGTTTCGGGTCGTAGTTGGGAGCTTGCGGGTCATCGTTCAAATAGAAACCGGCAAACCGACGGACTCGCTTGCGATAGAACTCGTCGTTCGGATCGGAAAGGCCCTGCATGCTGAACACGACTAGCCCTTCTGCGTTGTGCAGCCAATCGAACATGCAAGGGAACTCTCTGTAGTACATGCCGTCGCGAGCAAACGGGACCTCGACGGTCTTGGCTTCCGTGTATTGCCGCAAGTGGCCTTCCCACGCCTTCTTGTACATTTCCAGCACTCGGTCGGGGCCGCCCAATGCGTGAAACAGCGGCCAGTGCAGCAAGTTCTCGATCGCATCATCGGGACCGTCGTCGCCACCCCAACGCTCGACGCACATCAAGTAGCCTCGCTCGTCGAAGTAGCGTTTGAAGAATTCCTCGCAGGCGGCCGAGTTGGCTCGTATCAACTCACGCTCCAACACCGCCCAATTCGGCGGCGCCATCGGTTGGTCGATGACGACTTTCTGAGCGTGTGCTGTTTGTGCAGCAATGGTGATGGCGAAAAACAAAACAACAGCGGAGATTGAGTTCTTCATAGTTGTGCTCTTCTCTTCATTGAAACCCGATGCGTCAGCGAGGGATTGGTCACACGTGGTCGCAAGCAATTTGCATCCTGAACGAACACGTGTGACCAATCCCTCGCTGACGCGTCGGGTTACTATGCATTTCTGTACAACTCGTGCAGGCAGTTGACAAACACGTCTTCAAGTCGGCACAGTACCAAAATCAACGCTCACGTAACACCACCCACAACTTATGGAGTTCCTCAACATGAAATCGGTGAGTACCCCAATGCGTTTTCTCTTAACCGTCGCGCTGGCTTTGTTGACTCTCAACGTTGCTCAAGCGGACCATCACAAACTGAAGATCGTCGACAAAGCAGGCATCGTTGCCAAAGGCGCCAAGTTAGAACTTTTATTCGAAGGTGGCTGCGTTCTGACCGAAGGTGTGGCGGCCGGGCATGACGGAATGATGTACTTCAGTGACATCACGTTCTCGCATCAATGTGTTGACGACAAGGGAGCCATCGAGGCGGGACATATTTGGAAGTTCAACCCGAAGACGAAAAAGACCGTCGTCTTTCGTTCTCCCAGCGGCATGTCGAATGGCATCAAGTTTGATGCTCACGGCAACATGCTGGTCGCGGAAGGTGCCGATTACGGCGGACGTCGAATCATTCGCACGGACATGAAAACCGGCAAGAGTTACATCATCGCGGGCATGTACGAAGGCCGCCCTTTCAACGCTTGCAACGACATCACCATCGATGAAAAGGGGCGCATCTACTTCAGTGATCCAAGGTATCTTGGCCACGAATCCGTCGATCAGCCGGTGATGGGTGTTTACCGCATCGACACCGACGGCTCGATCCATCGCATCATCACCGACGCGGGCAAGCCCAATGGTGTTTGCGTTTCTCCGGATCAGAAGTCGTTCTACTTGGTCAGCAACGACAACGGAGCCACCGGCTTTGAACGCTTGCCTAAAGACGTCAAGCTGCACAAAGGCCGCATGGCATTGTTGGCGTACGACTTGGCCGCCGACGGCACTGCCAAGTTCCACAAGGTGTTGGTCGACTACGCACCCGAAGACGGCCCCGATGGATTAGTCGCCGATGCAGAAGGCAACTTGTATGTCGCCGTCCGCGATGAAACTCGCCCCGGCATCGTTTGCTACTCGCCCGAGGGTAAAGAGTTGGCTTACATCCAAACAGAAGTTCCCACCAACGTCGGCTTCGGCCGCGGCGCCGAACGCAAGGTACTGTACATCACGGCGGGTAAGAGCCTGTATCGAATCAAACTGACGAAAGATGGCTACGAGCTGCCTGCTCCGAAATAGGTTTGAATCGACAGGAAGATTGAGGACAGGAAAATTATGTACAGGTATTCATCTTGCTGTCTTTTTTGTTGTGCGGCTCTAAACGTTCGGCAGAGGAATGAGGGCAAAGGAATGACAATCCTGGTATTCCTTTGCCCCCATTCCTCTGCCTATCAAAACACCGCCTCTATAGGTATTGGATGCACATTCGCAAATACAAACCGGGTGAAGAACAAGAGCTTTGGAATCTGTTCTACAATACCGTGCGCGCCGTGAACCTTGCCGACTACACCCAACAGCAAGTCGAAGCGTGGGCCCCGGATGATGCCGATATGAGCAAGTGGCACAAGCGTATCGAAGGCATCAATCCATACGTGTGCATCGAGGACGACGCGATCATCGGCTACACCGATCTTCAGCCGGAAGGATACATCGACCACTTCTACGTGCATCATCAAAGGCAGCGCCGCGGTGTTGGCAAACTGTTGTATGAAACGGTCGAAACCGAGGCTCTCAGAAAGCAAATCGCACAGCTGACGTCCGAGGTTAGCATTACCGCGCGGCCGTTTTTTGAATCGTGCGGGTTTGAGGTCGTCGAGCCTCAAGAGGTTTACATTGGCGACATTGCCTTCCGAAACTTCAAAATGCGAAAGAGCCTGTAACCAACAGTGTTACTCGGCGTGCCTTCGGCGTTCGATCGCGCTGACTTCTTCTGTCGTCAAGAAGCCCCAGTCCAAAGCTTCGTCTTGAATGTAATTCTTTCCGAGTGTTAGCGCCGTGCGGGCCTTGGCCAGTTCGTAACCCAGATAGAAGGCATGAGCTGGCTCCAACTCGGCCGCTCCTGATGCCTGGCATTCGGCCACTGCACGGTCGAAGACTTCGTACGGATCGCTGCCGCGCCAATAGCCATAGCGATTGATCAGGTAGATCTCTTCGGCTTCGGCGAAGATTCGAAAGTTGGCGTCTTTGACATCGCTGGCGATAACCGAGAGCAACTCATCGCCCAACTCTCGCAGTTTGTTATCTCTCAGCATTACCAAACGCGAATCGATATGTTTCGGCAGCGTTTTGTGATCGACGCTGTACTTCGTAAGCCGCCGAGCAACATCGAACTCGGCAACTGAGGATTGACACCAGTTGATCACTTCTGTCGTTAACACGCTGTGGACGTTGAGTTCCTGGCAAATCCCCGCCAACAGAAAGTTGACGCCGGCAGAGTCGACTTCGGTGAGTTCGGTGAGGTTGCCGATACCCATCATGATCTCGACATCAGGAAGCCACTTGCGAACTTCGAAGTAGCGTGCCAATGACGCGGCGAACCCAAATCCGATCGGTTCGATAATCGGGTCAACTCGAAACGGTGTCCCTGAAGCCAAAAGGGCGTCGATGGTTGTTTGCATCGTCGACGGATCGCGAATCTCGTCGGGAATCACGACCACCTCAACACCAAGCTTTCCGAGCCACTCAACATTGGACGAGTTGCAACTCAGGACAAGCTCGGCGCCATGACTGACGGCCGCTTCGACTTCGCGCCGTTCGAAGCTGTCGATCGAGATACGGTGCCCCTCTTTGCGAAGCAGATCGACGACTTCGCCGACGCGATTCCAGGTTTGACCGGGAATGCAACCGACGTCGATGACGTCAGCGCCGCTGTCTCGGAAGCTGGCGGCCATGTCGATGATGTCGTCATCCGAGAGATTCGGCGCGTGGTTGATCTCGGCCAGGATGTCGATGTCGTAAGCCGACAAATCAATCGACTCACGTTGCTTCCCACCGAGGAACTCGGGAAGATCGAACAAATCTTTGGGGCCCAATTCGACCGGGCAGCCGTAGCGTTCGGTAAGCGAGTCAATGTCGCCTTGGCACCAACCTGGCAAGACGACACGTTCGATGTCTGAAGGCACATCGAGTTTCCGCAGCACCCAGTTGGCGTGCATCAATGCCGCGACGCTAATTCCCAACACGCAAACTTCAGGCTCGATTCCGAGCGAATCGTCCAACCGGCCAAGCACTTTTCGCAACGAGTGCTCGGCCAGTCGACCCGTCACAAATAGAACTCGCTCGGTCATGTTGCCGGATCACTTAACCCATGTTTTGGGATAACCATCCAGTGGAGAATCCTCGGCCGGTTTCCACATGGCCACATCTTCGATCTTTCGAGCCAACGCGATATCCATCTGCGTGATTCCGCGGACCTTGTGAGTTTGGAGCTTGACGATTACTTGAGCGTAGCCCAGTACCAAGTCGGGATGATGCCAAGCGGCCTCGGCGGCATAAGCGATCGCGTTGGCTAACATCATCGTGTGAGCCCATCCGGGAGTTTTGTACAAGCGGCGAATCCAGCCATCGCGGTACTCCCAACCCGGCAACTTGGCCAGTTCGTCAGCGATTTGTTCATCGGAAAGAACGACGTCATCGGCCATCTTTTGTTGCTCCTGTGAACGGTTTATCTCACTGCGCCGCCGTTGGCGTTGATGACTTGCCCAGTAATATAAGATGCCTCATCACTGCACAGAAAGCGAGCCAGTTTGGCGATATCTTCTGGAGTGCCCCAGCGTGCGAGCGGTGTCTCGCGGAGAACGCGGTCTTGCCATTCGCCGCTGGCGGTCTCACCCCAGGCGGTTTTGATCCAACCGGGTGCGATGCAGTTGACTCGAACGTCCGGCGCTACGCTGACCGCCAACGATCGAGTAAAACCCATGATGGCACTCTTCGAAGTTGCGAAGAGTTCACCGCTGGGACCGTCCATTCCGCGGTCCGCTTGGTCCCATCCGATGTTAAGAATGCAGCCAGCTGATTGATCAGTCATCCGTTCGGCCACCAATTGGCTGAGAAGGACGGTACTCCGCACGTCGACCTCGAACAGACGCTCTAGCTTCTGATCATACGGTAGCTTGGCCGCCTCTCCGGTCAACAAGTCGACGCCTGCATTGTTAACCCAGATGTCGACTTTCCCCCATACACTCCAAGCGTGGTCAATGAACTCGGGGAACTCTTCCGACTGACTCACGTCGAGTAGCAGGCACTTAGAGCGGCGGCCAAGTTGCTCGACGCGTTGCTTGACTTCGTCCGCGTCTTTGATCGATTCGCGAGCATGGATAACAACGTCAGCTCCGGCAACTGCCAATTCCAGAGCAATGGCGCGACCGATGCCACTGGATGAGCCAGTAACGACGGCGGTCTTACCGTCGAGGTTTGCAAATCCGAGATTTGACGGACTGCGGGATGACACGGTTTTGCCAATCGGAATACTACGACCAATCGATAACTGGCCGTTTCGAAGCCAAATCTTCTCGACAGCGAATGAAAAGAGACAGCGAATTTCCATCTGGAAACATTCGCTGTCTCTTTTTGTTCGCTGTCGAGAGAACTGCCGGATCTATGTCGCCGCTTGAGTTGTTCCCGACGATCGATTCATCAACCAGAGCAACACGGGACTGGCGACGTAGATCGAGCTGTACGTTCCAACAATCACTCCCAACACCAGGCAGAAGGCGAAGCCGTGAATGCCTTCGCCGCCGCGGATGTAAAGAATGATGACGACCAAAAACGTCGTGAACGAGGTTAGCAGCGTCCGCGCTAACGTTTGGTTCAAACTGACATTCACCATCGTGTTCGTGAGCGCGGGGTTCTTGCCGCGGACTTCACGAATGCGGTCGAAGACGACGATCGTATCGTTCAGCGAATAACCAACAATGGTCAAGAACGCGGCGATCATTGGCAGGTTGATTTTGAAATCGTTCAACATCAACAACTGGCCAAAACCATTTCCACTCAGATACGAAGCCAAGGCAACCATGCCCAACACGACCAACACGTCGTGAACCAAGGCCGCAACGGCGGCGAGGCCAAACGTGATGCGTTGGAAACGGAACCAAATGTAGGCAACGATGGCTGCCAAGCTGACCAACATCGCGATCAACGCGGCCGACTGCATTTCGACACCGACCGACTTCGCGAACTTGTTGACCTCGTCAAAGTTCGGCGAGGACTTCATCGTCTCTTGCATGCTCAGCAGTGCCGAGTTCAAAGCACCTGACGACAGTGCTGGGCGAACGCTCAATTCAAACTCGGAATAAGGCTTCGTTGAGAGAGCACCCTTCTCTGTTCCCGATCCCTTGGTGCCTTTCAGGGCAAACAAGCTTGCTGGATCATCGAATTCGTCAGTTGTCCCGCTGATAGCGGCCTTCAAATAGTCGGCAACGCGAACTTCTGTCAGCTCGCTCGTCAAAGTCAGCGTCGATTTCGATCCGCCCTCGAAACCAGAAACGACCGACGGTGCTTCCTCACCGTCTTTCTTTTCGGGCACGGGAATTTCTTCCACAGGCGTAAAGGCCATCTCGACCTTATTGAGTTCCAACTCGCTGTCGTCAAATGCAACCGAGACCTTTTCTCTGACCGCACCCACGTCATCTTCGGTGGTTCGCAAGCGGTAGCGTTTGCCGACGTCACTGGATTGGTCTTCGCCAGTCCGAGTGATCCGCTCGATCGTAATACCCGTGCCGAGTTCCTTTTCCCATTCAGCGCGAACATCGTCTAACTTCGCGTCGTTAACAAACTCAAACGTGACCATCGAGCCGCCACGGAAATCGATGTCGAGATTATCGGCTCCACGTGTGAAGAGGCTTCCCATTCCGCAGACAATCAAGATCGCCGAAACGATAGCGGCGATCGATTTTTTGCCGATGAAGTCGAACTCGGTCGAGCCAACAATGCTCATCATGCTCAAGCCCTTGGCTCGCGATTTTCGCTCGAACAGATCGAAGATCAATCGGCCACAATAAAGGGCAGAGAACATACTCATCACGATGCCGATGAAGAGTGTGACGGCGAAACCTTTGACTTGGTCTGTTCCAATCATGAACAACACGACGGCCACGATCAGCGTGGTGACGTTGGCATCGACGATCGTCGTGAAGGCGCGACCGAAACCGTTTTGAATCGCCATCCGCAAGCTCGATCCGCGATTGGATTCTTCTCGTATACGTTCGAAGATCAAGACATTCGCATCGACGGCCATACCGATCGTCAACACCAAGCCTGCCAAACCGGGCAAGGTAAATGTGCCTTGAATCAACGCCATCATGCCCATCACCAAAACCAAGTTCAGCAGCAAGCAGATGTTGGCCACGATGCCGGCAAATCGGTAATACACCAGCATGAAAACGACGACTGCTGCCGACGCCAAAATGATGGCGGTGATACCCTTTTGTTGAACGTCAGCTCCCAAAAGAGGGCTGATTGTCAACTCGTTGATCGGATCGGGAACCATCGGAATCTCGAGAGCTCCAGCGTTCAAGACGTCGATCAAACGATCCACTTCCTTTTGTGTGAAGTTGCCGCTGATTTGGCCGCGTTGTCCGATCGTTTCGATAATGTTTGGCGCCGAGTGAACTTTGCCGTCCAAGATGATCGCCAATCGTCGCTTGAACTGGCCGTCCAAAGCCGGTCGATTCGCACTTGTCAAATTCGTAAATAGGTAAGTTCCGCGCTGGTCAAATGTGAAGCCAACCGCCAACTCGCCCCGCTCATTGATCTCTTGCGATGCCTTAACCAAATATTGGCCGGTGACTCGTTCGTTCTCGCCGGTCACCATCACTAACAATTGGCGAATGGTGTTATCGCCCACTTTGACGTCGCGAGCAGCAACGTCGCCAAACTCCGCAACGACTTGGCCGTCACCAACGTCACGCCAAGTGGCCTTCAAACGGCTACCTTCGTAATAGTCGCGTTCGCTGCTATTCAGTTGACGAGCATTCGTGATGATCTGGGAATGGTCGCGCTGATTGGCGAGAATCTCGAACTCGAGCGAACCCAGTTGAATGATCTTCAATTTGATCTCGGCCACCGTTTCGGGATCGACGCCAGGGATGATGACTTCGATACGATCCGAACCGATTCGGCGCACGACGACTTCTTCTGTGCCCGATGGATTCACACGTTTGATGATGGCGCCAACCATTTTGTCGATCGATGCATCAACGTTCTTGCCGCCTTCGGCCTTTTCGGTGTCGACTTGATAGATCAGGTTCGTGCCACCCTTAAGGTCGATGCCCAGCTTAATCGCATCCTTCCAACTGCGAGGATCGGGTTGCTCGGGTTCGGCCAACTTGGCGATGCGCAATTGTTGTAGACGGCTCAGATCCTTGAGTTCCTCGGCAATCTTCTCACCGGTGACTTCGGTCGCGCTGAGATCCAGTTCGCGCAGTCCCTCAAGCTTCTTGATGTGCTTCAGCGATGCGTTGCTCAGCGACGTGTTGCTGAGATCGAGTACCTCAAGCCGTTTCAGACGACCGAGTTTCTCTAACCCTTCGTCACTGATTTGAGTGTTCGCCAAATTGACTTCGGTCAACGTGGTGACTTTTCCTGCAGCTTCGAGCAACTCGTCGGTCGTGTCGGCGGGAAAGTTCGCCGTCGAAACCAACCCGATGTCATCGCGTTGAAACTCGACACCGGCACGTTTCAGTGTTTGCACGGGATCTTGCTGGCAACCCACGAATGCCGACAACAGCATCGACAAGCAGGTCAACTTGATCAGGAAACCAAGGCGAATGGACTTCGCAGTCTCCATGGGTTTTCTCCGGTAAGCTGTTAGCCATCGCGTTTAGCAGTTAGCTATTAGCTCTTAATTCTGTTCGAGATGTGATACGAATAAAGTTCGTGATTTGGTTGGTAAGGCCATCACCGTCCAAGGCTAACTGCTAAACGCTAACAGCTAACCGCTACTTATTACCTCTGAACCGTGACGTTGGGCATGGCTTCCTCGATCTTTTCCACGCCTTCGTCGGTGATTTTGTACGCCTCGTTCTTGGTATTTGCCTCGTGCAGCTTGGCGTTGTACGCGGATTGCTCGACATTGCCTTTGAATACCTGGTAAGCAAACGGTGTGATTGCCAGGAAGAGCGATAACAAAATCGTGCTGATCCGATTACTGTACTCTTTGGCTTTGAACGCCTTGGCGATGAATGGACCAATGATAAAAGGCAGGACAACGACCATGACGATGATCAAAAACATCATCCAGCCCGGTGTCCGTTGAGGCCCTAATTCAAAAGTTGTGGCCGCCAGCGTCTGAGTGAAATACGAGAGCATTGTTGTTGCCTAGAGGTCTATGGGGAGGATTTGGAATCTTGAATTTCAGATTTCAAATCTTAAATCAACTACCGTCTTTATCCGATTTGTCGGTCAACACTTCACGGATGGCGCTGCCGAGCATTTTGATTCGAGCATTATCATCTATCTTCAAGGTCACCTCGCTACCGTCCTGCGAGATACTGGCCACCGTCCCAATAATTCCACCGATCGTGACCACTCGGTCATTCTTCTTCATCGACTCGATGAGCTTTTGCTGCCGCTTCCTCTCTTTACCAGGGCTATTGAATAAGAAGGTATAGAGGAAAAAGATGATGACCATCGGGATGATGAAGGCGAGAATGCTGCCCGAATCTCCATCATCTCCTTTGTCAGCCGCCTGCGCCAGCAAGGTAAAAACTGCCCAACTGTGTCCCATTGGTTAACGCTCAATTCTGGATGCAATTTTCTGAAGTTGTTGTTCGTCGAGTGTCACACTCTCTTATCGTTGTCATCCAATTTGACTCAGTTGGGTTAATCCAAAGATCAACGAAACGTTGAAAACTCCCTTTTCTCAACGGGTTGCGATTCGAGATCGCGGCAATTTCACCGGCTTTTGGCTCAGCAACATCGCCTAAATGTGGAGACACCGTCCCCGCACTTCGAAAATACGAAGCGGGTATCTTAGACAGAAGTGCCCCAATCAGCAAGCTGAACGGCACGAAACTCGGCCGCTCGATTATCTTGGATCGCCGTTCGCAGGTCTCGCAGCAACTTCTGGTAGAACGCGATGTTATGCCAAGACAGCAAAATCGGCCCGAGCATCTCCTTGGCGATGAACAAATGACGAATGTAAGCGCGGCTGAATTTCTGGCAAACGGGGCACTCGCAGGCCTCGTCGATGGGCCCTGGATCGCGCTGATGTTTGAGGTTTCGCAGCCGAATCGGCCCCTTGCTGGTGAAGGCCATCGCATTTCGACCGTTTCGAGTCGGCATGACGCAGTCAAATAAATCGATCCCGCGGCAAACGGCTTCCAGCAAGTCCTCGGGCCTGCCTACTCCCATCAAATACCGTGGCTTCTCCTGAGGAAGCATGGGAGTCGTCCAGTCGAGCGTCTCGTACATCTGCTCGGGAGACTCACCGACGCTCAAACCGCCGACGGCGTAGCCAGGAAAGTCCAGTGGCAAGAGTCCCTCGACCGACCGTTCCCGCTGGCGTCGAATCGTGGCGCCCTGGACAATCCCAAACAACGCCTGATCCGGTCGCTGGTGAGCATCCCGGCAACGAACGGCCCAACGACTGGTCAAGTCGACGGCCGCTTGAATCTTTTCCTCAGGCCAATCGGCGGGCGGGCACTGGTCCAGGCACATGATGACGTCCGCACCCAACATCTCCTGAATCCGAGTCGCCCGTTCCGGCGACAGTTCCAGCAAACTGCCATCAATGTGCGAGCGAAACACGACCTGCTTTTCATCCAGTTTGCGGAGACTAGCCAAGCTAAAGACTTGAAAGCCGCCACTATCCGTTAGGATGGGACCATCCCATTGCATAAACTGGTGCAGCCCACCCAGCTCCTCGACGATCTCGGCGCCTGGCCGTAGAGCCAGATGATAAGTATTCGACAGCACCATCTGAGACCCCGCCTGCCGAAGCTGCTCGCCGGTGAGTCCCTTGACGCTGGCCAAGGTGCCAACTGGCATAAATGCGGGCGTCTGAACAACTCCATGAGGCGTCTTCCACCGCCCAGCGCGCGCCGAGGTGGCTGAATCTTGGTGATCAAGACTGAACTGAAAGTGGGACATCACGGCAATCGCGTGGGTTTGAAAGCTCGTTGACTACTTCTTTGCGTCCTTCACAGACGGCTCGCCGATCCGACCCGCGGACCATTGAACGGCTTTGCTGATGACGTTCAGGAACGTCTCGTCGGCGAAGGTTTCTCGAGAGTGGCCATACGTCGTTCCGAACACGCGGGCCTTGCCGTATTGGTTGGTCCACATGATTGGATGCAACTTCTTATTCTTCTCGCTGACCGAAGTCGCTAAGACCTTGGTGTTGGGCCAGACCTTTTTAACGATGTAGAGTTCGTCTTTAGGAGTCTTATAGTCTTTCGGGAAGCCCTGCATGATCGGGTGCTTTGCAGCGACGACTCTGACTCCATATTCGCTTTTGTGTTCATGGTGTGTACTGGTGACACCCAAGAACTCTCGCCAGTCGTCGATTTTTGCCGCGCGGTAAGTGTGCATGGCGCAGTGAATGACAACAGCGTTCACGCCATCTTTGTGAGCCTTCGTGATGCGGCGAATGTATTCTTCGTCGGTCGTGTTGGCGAAACACTCGTTATGGATCACAACGTCATAGCCCTTGCCCCAATCCTTGTTGTCGTACAAAGCAATCTTCCCCCGCGTACCCTTGCCACCTTCATTAACCACGGTCCACTCGGCAGCGACCTTGTTCCTTTTGAGGGCCTTCTTCATCTGAGCCGTTTGGAAATCGTAATCGTGGCAACATCCACCCGTCACCAACAGAATGCGAATCGGCTTATCATCTGCAAAAGTCAGCGTGGAAGAAGTCAGGCAAAGAGCGAGCACAAGGTATGAAAGGCGATGCATGGTTAGGTCCGTGTTGGAGCAAGAAAGAAACACAAATGTGGCATCAAAGATAACCGCGAGTTCTTTCAATCGCCATGCAACGCTGGATTTACTAAGCACTTGCCAATTCAAGCCCCTTCAGCGTCCCCGTACTGGAAGCGAACTGGTCGATTTCCAGACCGAGCCGCTGGAGCATCGTGAGGTAGAGGTTGCACAGCGGCATATTATTCTTCTGGTCAAAGGCCAAGTGTTGGCCGTGTTTGAAACCGCCGCCGGCGAAGATAATCGGTAGGTTTTGGTTGTTGTGCAATCCGTCATGCATGTGCGAACCCAGGACGATCATCGTGCGGTTCAACAAGTTCGAGCCGTCCTCTTGAGTTTCCTTGAGTCGGCGAATGAAGTCACCGAAGAGCTTTAGGTACTCGCCTTCGACAATCGATAGCTGTTTGATCTTTTCCAGATCTTGCCCGTGATGAGATAGGTTGTGATAGTTCTGGGAAACACCCGAGACAACCGGCACGTAGACTCCGTCGTTGACGACATACGTCATTAAGCGAGTGGAATCTGTTTGCAGAGCCAGAAACATGACGTCGTAGAACAGTTTCGCTCGCTGCATGACCTGAGTACGGTTCTGAATTTGATTGGGCGGCTTGGCATCCACCATTGGCTTCGGTTTGTTCTGCCATTGTTCAGACTTCTGAAAGGATTGCTCGGCATCGCGAACAGCCGCAAAGTACTCATCCAGCTTGCGGCGATCTTGCCGGCTGACGCGTTGCTGCATTCGCTTCGAAGCAGCCAGTACCGTGTCCAGCACGCTACGACCTTCCTTGAGCCGTTCGATTTGCTTGGCCTTCTGATCTGGTCGACCTTCAATAAACATGTCGTTGAAGTGTCGGACAGCGTAAGGACTTCCGGGTACCTTGACTCCGTTGGGAGAAATCGAGATCCCCGTACCCATTTGCCGAGTTGCAAAGCGAGTCTGCAAACCAATTTGACGCGCGGCGAGTTGATCGATCGAAATCGAATTTCGAAAACCAGCATCTCCCGGGTGAGGTGCTCCGGTAAGCCACGACACTGATGCCGAGTGACCACCGTCGACTTCGGGATGCGATGATCCAGAGATCACCGTGAAGTCGTTTCGCATATCGTCCAAGGGCTGCAACTACGGCGTCACCTCGTAATCGCGACCAGACTTCTTCGGAATCAAATTGTTTTGATGAAACGACAACTCGAAGTTGATCGCCACCATTCGTCGCGGCTCGGTCTGTCGAGTTTGAGCCGAAGCTGTTGACAGCATGCACTCCAAAGCAGGAAGCGCAACGGCAACGCCAGCACCACGCAGCATTGTTCTTCGGGAGATTCTCAATCTTTTCATGATGGCAATACTCGATTCGTTTAACCCGTAGCCATAGGCGAGGATTAACGGTCTTGCTCCTCGCCTGCGGCTTCGGGTTAAACGATTTGCTTCAGGTTACTATGGGCTACGAAACGCTTTGCTCAACACGACGGCTTCGATGATGGATTTCAGTCCGAAGTTTGACGCCCGAGTTTGTGCAACGATTTGCTCTATCTCTTGCCGATCGGAAAAGCCGAGCTCTCGACCAAGCGAATAACTCATTAGCAAGCTTGCCATGGAAGCTGGCATGGCCGTTTCGTTGGTCAACAACAGCCGTTTGTATTCTCGAACGTTGGTGAATTGGCGGCCATCGGGTGTTGAGCCTGAAGCGTCAACGTCGGGCCCCTGCTTGTAAAGCACGTTGCGACTGGAGTGAGGGTGCAGTTTCTTTTTGATGTACTTGCCACCCTTGCGGACTCGATACCAGTCGCGTTCGGCACCGATCACGTCGAAACTCTCCGACGCGAAACCCGGCGGGTCGATTTTGTTATGGCAGCGGCTACAACTTGCGTCGGCTCGATGCTTGGCAAGCTGTTCGCGAATTGTGCTGGCACCACGAATGTCCGGCTGAACGATGTCGACGGATGATCGCGGCGGCGGTGATGGTTTTCCGAACAAATGATTCATGATCCAAACGCCTCGTAAAACAGGAGACGTCCGCGTGCCGTCGGCCGATACCTTTAACACGCTTGCCTGAGTCATCACGCCACCGCGTAAACTGTTTTCCGGTCGCGGCACGCGCCGAATCTTCAAACCCTTCACGCCGTCAATGCCATAGAACTCAGCCAGTGGTTGATTCAACATCAGGAAATCGGAATCCACGAAGTTTTGCACGCTGAGGTTCTTGTTCAAGATCTCGCGAAAGAACGCATAGGTCTCATCAATCATCGAGCGTCGCAGCAGCTGATTGAATTCGGGATAAATAACTCGGTCGGGAACAGTAAAATCGATGTCGCGAACGCGAAGCCATTGTCCGGCAAAGTTTTCGATGAAGCGTTCCGCTTTCGGGTCGGCCAGCATGCGGGCGAGCTGACTCTTCAACACGGCGGGATCGGCCAATTTGTCTTGCTCGGCCAATGACAATATCTCTTCGTCAGGTATTGAACTCCATAGAAAGTAAGACAATCGCGAAGCCAACACGTCGTTCAAACGGTCACCGTTGATTTCTGACAAGTCGGCCGCGATCGGTTCATCCAGATAGAGAAACTCCGGAGCACACAGAATTCCTTTGAGGGCGAGTCGCAACGACTTCTCGAACCCCCCACCATCATCCAACGACGCTTTGGCCAGCGAGACATAAGGAGCGATCTCCGTATCGGCAACAGATCGCCGAAAAGCTCTGCGAGCAACTTGCCGCAAAACGGATTCGATATCAGCAATGGTTCCCTTCGACGGGTCGATGTTGCCAAGCAGCCGCTTACGACTTTCCGTCCACGTGTCGATCGACCCTTCGACAGTGATGTCACCAATGAAGACGCCGGCTCCTGTATAGTTAGCGGCATCAACACTCCACGACGGATTACCGCCGATCAGGGCGAAGCCAAGAGTATCCGAACGCTCTCTCGCGCGGTCCACGAATTCCAAAGTCGTCACCTTGCCCGGCGGCACGTCGAAGAAGTCGACGGAATGGCCACTGATCTGACCTGTGATGCCGCCTTTGATGTGCAAGAAGATCGGCGTCGCGGATTGTTCGGCGCGAACCTTAGCGCGGACTCGAAAGTTTCCCGCGTAATGAACGGCCCCCTCATAAATTGGCAAGTACTTCGATCCGCTAAACAAAACAACGCCATCTGACAAGATGCGTTCGCCACTGGTCGCCGTGACGGTTGTTCGTTTCGAGGTCGCCAAGTTGATCGTTCGATTCAAAGTCCGCGGAGCCTGCGCAGGACCGAAGACTTGATCAAGAACAATGTCAGCAGCATCAACATAAGTTTGAAGTTGTTCGGACGACACCGATAACTTCGAGCCAATGTTGTCAAAACCATTCTCAGTGGAATCGTTCAACAACACGCGGGAGACATCCGCTTCGATGCCAAACATATCATTAACCGAGTTCGTGTACTCGTTGCGATTCACTCGCCGCAAGATGACTTCGCGCTGATCCAAGTCCGCTCGAGTCAGTACGCCACCCAGCGATTGCAAGAACGTTTCCTTGTCATTGGCGGTTGGAGCTTCCGCCGACTCTGGTGGCATCTCGCCTTGAGCAACTCGGTCGAACAAATAAGACCAACGTCGACGCACTTCCGGGTCATCGAAGGCAACCGCTTCCGAGTCTAAACTCAAACCGCCTTCGGGACTCTCACCAGAGTGACAGTCTTGACAGTGCGACTTCAGAAAGCCAGACATGCTCGCATCGAGTTTATTTGGTGTTGCCTCGGGAATGGACTCCAGGGCAATCCGTCCAGCAGTAGGTTTCACAACCTCTGTCGTTGAAACCACGGCCTCTCTCGTTGGTGGCTCATCATTGTCGGCCGGTGCGATTAGCTCTGAAGGCGTTTCCGCCGTTTCCGATTTCGACGTCTCAATACTCTCGCACGGCAATGGTTCCTCGAGAGGACTCTCGGTCGACGTCACAGCTGGTGGAATGTTGGGTTGCTGCGCTACTTGATTTTCAACTGGAGTCGCATCACTGAAAATCACCGCACCGATGCCAATGCCGATTCCAATCCCTCCGAGTAGGGAAATTCCAACAACAGCAAATACCATTCGTGTTGGCATTCCAGTGGTTGGGGAGCTGGCATCACTCGGTGGTTGAGCAACATTGACCGAAAACGCGGCACCACACTTTGGACACTTCTGCGCCATGGCAAGTTGGTCGCGCGCAATCTTGATCCCAACCCCACAATCGAGACACTTCACTTGTTTGTGTGAGGATTAAGCCACGAACACCTCCAGCGAACGGTTTCTGCTGCCGAGTCATCATAGACTCAGAACGTCGAAACATCACGCTTGGCATTCGCAATTCATTAGCGGATCTTTGCCGAGTCGATCGCGGTTTTCGTTTTTGAGCCAGAAACGCGAATGTCAATTCGCATTGCTCGGAGCAATCAAGCCTGCTCGCCCGAGCCACCTTCTGCGTGAAGTTTAATCTTAACCAGATCGGGAACTGATTCGGCTCGTGTTGTCTTCATGACGCGAGACCGATGCAACTCGACCGTCTTGATGGCAATGCCTAATTCAGCAGCGATGTTCTTGTTGGCCTTGCCTTGGACAACAAGTTCCAACACCTCGCGTTCTCTGGGCGTCAAATCTTCCAGTCGTGATTGACTGTCTTTCAGAAGGGCCGTCTTCTCGCGGCGTTCCTCGTCAACTTCGAACGCTCGCTCGACACACTCGATCAATCGATTCCGATCGAAGGGCTTTTCAATGTAGTCGGTCGCCCCGGTCTTCACCGCGGAAACGGCCATCTCGATCTCTGGATTCGCCGTCATAAACACAATCGTTGCCTGTGTTCCGGCGTCGACTAAACGGCGCTGAAGTTCGTCGCCGGGAATGCCAGGCATCTTGACATCTAACAAGACACAACCCGGTTGGCTCTCGTCATAAGCGTCCAAGAATTGTTGTGCCGAGTGAAACGTCTCGACCCGATAACCAGACACGCTCAACTGGAATCGAATCGAATCGCACAGCTTGACATCGTCGTCAACTACGAACACCGTCTTGTCGGTCACAATGCTGCCCTTCAAAGATGTGAATAGAAGCCAGTATTAGTGATGCAGGTCAGAATTGCCAGAATAACTTAGACATGTGGGGAAACAAGAGGGAAACGCTGCAAAGAAGAACGTCTGACATTGAATTCGATCGCCATCTTTCTCAGCTTTGCTCAACAGAAGGGCGAAATTTCGTTCGCATTCCCGTAACCGACCTTTGGATTTCTTCTGGATCGCTCCGTATCGGCCCCCGAGAAAGACGTTGCCGCCTGTCGTCCGATTATGACGGTCCGAATAAATAAAGAGACTACACAGAATTATAAACATAGGCAGAGAAGGTAATCCTTCTTCCGGCCGAACGAATGCGACGATCACGCCGAAATCAGTAAGTACGACGTTTAGTTCACCAATCAGGTTCGCGAACAGTGTTGCAATCTGGCAATTAGCACAGACAAGGAAATCGAGGACGTTTTAGGAGTTTGTCCTGTTTTCGCAACATTGGCGTGATAAGATTGACTGTACTGAGGCCCGCGTGTGTATAATTCAGGCGTCGGGCTCTGTCGTCCAAAGTCGTGACAATCAAAGCGTTTGAGTTGCCTTGTCGGTCTCAAAAGTCGGTCCCCTAGCTGGCTTTTGAGGGCTCGCCACGGACGGTATGCCCGACTACTCGATTTCGCAACCAGATTGACCATCGATCGAAAGTAGCTACGTCGGAGGTCGATTGCGGTACGTATTGCGTGCCAGTTGCGTCGTCGAACTCAGGAATGTCTCTCAGTGACGTCCTGAGAGCGGTATGGATGTGCCGCTTGACCGGTGATCAGTGACAACGTGTCGTTGTCTCGACGGAGATTCACATTTGTTCCGTTCGAGGCTCGCGATCGTCGTTTTCTTTGCAGGGAAACCGGCGCAACGTGGGTCTCGAGTGTCACCGCAAACTGCTTTTTGATCCCAGCATTGCTGACCTCTTCAATCTGAAGTCGTCAAAGTGCATCCCGCTGCACGGTATGACGCCCTCATCGACTCCCGGTGCGCCTCTATATTTGCGCCATCGCGAGATCGCTGACGTTGCGTCCAGGTAGAGACGTCTGCCTACGGCCTCACTAGGCCACGACCACCTTTGGTCACCGTACGCGGATGAACATGACGCTTTTGTGTCGATCCGGTCAAGCTTTGTGCACCTGTTGCGCGGGATCACGATGATCTGCCATCAAGAGTCTTACTTGTCCCGAAAGCGGCCAAGTTAAACATCGTTGATGGCGCGTGAGAGGAATTCATGCTACTGACTTCGTGGTTGAAAAGTTTGTTTCGCCGCAAGAGGCTGAAGTCGACGAAGGTTCGCAACAACAAGTACCTGCCCAACCAGCGCCAGCGCGACGATTTTGTCACGTTGTCCCTGATGCGGCTCGAGGAACGTGTTGTCTTGAACGCCGCGCCGGTAGATTCACCGGACATGTTCGAGGAGCTGCTCGTTAACGTCGGCCAGGCGAATGACCTACAGGATGACGTGAACTTGACGTCCGAGGAAAACAGCCTCGCGGCCGACGTTCAAAACGCATCGACCGTGCAAGAAGGCAGTGCCTTTGCGGGTGGACAGTCTGATTCTGAGTCGGAGAACTTTGCGGTACCGACTTGGGACGACTTGTACGCCAGCATTGGCGAGTACATCTTGCCGTCGAACGATGCGAGCATCTCGAACGCTGACCTTGAAGACGATTCGTTTGGGGACGGTCCGTCTTCTGATTCTTTGGGCAACATTGGTGGTGGCTTCACGAATTCGATCATCGGTGCCAGCGCGGTGACTTCAGGACAACCGACGTTCGATTCGACCGCCACTGCTCAGTTCCACGATTTGGCATTGGCCTCATTTCACGGAGAAGACGGACAAGGCAAGGACGGTGCGCACGCATCGCTGGGGTATGACTTGTCCTATCTGTACCACGAGTACTCCGCGTTTCAGGCCGATTCGGTCACATCAACGTTCACGACGTCTCACCCCTTGCTGCAAGTTGTGGGTGACAGCGTGGTCGTTGACTTCTCGGCATCGGACGGTGACACGGATGCTTTGATTAACAATCTCGAGAGTCACGGTGCGACCATCACTGGGGAGTTTGGTTCGCTGGTTTCTGCTCTCGTGCCGATTGAGAACTTGCCCGACTTGAACGGTTCCACAGGAGTCAACTCGGCAACGGCCTCGTATGCGCCGTACACCTTCGTTGGCGATGTGGATACGCAGGGCGATGTTGCGCAACTTTCGAATCTGGCTCGCGCCAACTTCAGCGTGGATGGTACTGGGATCACCATCGGCACGTTGTCCGACAGCTTCGACAATTTCGCGAACGGAACTCCGGCAACGGACGCTGCTGACGACGTGGCCAGCAACGACTTGCCGACGGGCATCATTGTGCTCGACGATACGATCGCTGGCACAGATGAAGGCCGCGGGATGATGCAACTCATCCACGACGTTGCCCCCGGAGCCACTCAGGCATTCCATACAGCGTTTGGCGGTCAAGCTTCATTCGCTCAAGGCATCATCGAATTGGCCGACAGCGTTGCCAACGGCGGCGCGGGAGCCGACGTGATTGTTGATGACGTCTTGTTCTTCGCCGAGCCAATGTTCCAAGATGGCGTGATTGCTCAGGCCGTTGATCAGGTCAAGGCCGGCGGCGTGGCCTATTTCTCGTCCGCAGGCAACTCGGATCGGCAATCCTACGAGAGTGCATTCACTGCCTCGACAGACATGTTCCAAGGCACCTTGCTGCATGACTTTGATCCCGATGTCGGCGTCGACACATTTCAAGCATTCACGTTGCAAACTGACGAACAGGCCATTTTCTCATTTCAATGGGATCAGCCATTTGGCAGCTTGGGCGGAGCGGGCTCGGCGAGCGACGTCGATATCTTCTTGCTCGACGACGCGAGTTTGAATGCGAACATTCTTGCCCAAGGCAATGTCAACAACATCCTCAGCGGGGATCCCATCGAGGTCATTGGCTACACAAACACCACCGGTGCCGCGCAAACGATCCACATCGCCATTGGTGTGATGAGCGGGCCGGCTCCTGATTTGATGAAATACGTCTACGTTGGCGGATCGGTGGACGAATTCGACACAATGAGCAGCACGAACTACGGTCACGCCAATGCTCTGGGTGCGGAGTCTGTTGGCGCGGCAGCGTTCTTCCAAACTCCTGCCTTTGGGCAAAACCCCGCGTTGCTGGAAGCGTTCTCTTCGGCAGGCGGGACACCAATCTTGTTTGATGCGGCGGGCAACAGACTGGCTGAACCCGAGGTCCGGTTGCAAACTTCCATCACCGCGCCCGACGGCGGAAACACTACCTTCTTCGGTACGGATATCTTATTCGATACCGATACGTTCCCGAATTTCTTTGGAACGTCGGCTGCGGCACCGCATGCCGCTGCCGTTGCCGGATTGATGCTGGAAGCCGCAGGAGGCACCGGATCGCTCACACCCGATACTATATATACAGTCCTTGAAAACACGGCAGCCGACATCGCCAACCCAGGTTTCGACCACGATGCCGGGCACGGTTACATCGACGCCAACGCGGCAGTTGCCGAAGCCGCCGCGGTTGGTGGCGGTGGCGGTATCGATTTGACCTTCGATACCAACTTCATTCCCGGCGCCAATGTTAACGACGGCAATGATGACTTCTTCACACTCGAGAAGATTGGCGACGATGCGGTTATCAGCGTTAACGGTACGGAAGTGGCTCGCGCTGAGCTTGCGGTGATTGATACGATTACCTTTAGCGGCTCGGACGATGACGATACGTTGGATGTTTCGTTCGCTGGCGGAAATCCGCTGCCTGTTGGCGGAATTGATTTCAACGGGACGACGAACAGCAATGACTTCTTGAACCTCAGTCAAGCCGGATTGGTCCAAACGTTCGCCACCGTCACGCACACGCATACTAATGGGACAGATGGCAACGCGCTGATCAACGACGGTGTGAACACCCGCCAAGCTCGTTACACGGGCGTTGATTTAATTACCGACACGCTGACCGCCAACGCGCGTGTTTTTCAGCTTAACGGTGGAGCCGAAGTCGCTACGCTGTTCGATTTCGCGGACAACCCGGGGCTCTCGTCATTTGTTTCGACTGAGGCCACGTTTGTTGACTTTACCAACCCGAACAACTTGCTGACGATCAATGCTGGGTCGGGCGATGATGTCGTTGATGTCGACTCGCTCGACGCGAACTTCTCCGCGGGGCTGACGATCGATGCCGGGGCGGATAACGAAGCTGTCAACATCAACGCCGCATTGAACATCGATGAGTTAAACATCACGGCGACAACGATCACGTTGGCGGGCGATGTGACGACGGCGGACAATCAAACTTTCAGCGGCAATGTTGTTCTCGAAACCGACATTACGCTGACTGGCAACAACCTGACATTTGGCGGAACCATCGACTCCGCGATCGGCGAATTGAATTCTCTGACTGTCAACTCGAACGGTGCCGGGGTTACCCGGTTTGATGGTGTGATCGGTGGCAACGATGCACTTTCAGCGTTTGAAACGAATGCGGACGGACGCACGGAATTCAATACGTCGACGATCAATCTCGATGGTAACTCGTTGACGATCAACAACGCTGCGTTGTTGATGCAGAACTTGACAATCAACGAAAGCGGCAGCCAATTCGATGTCAACGCGTTGACTGAAGAGACCGGCGAGCTTGAAGACGAGATAGATCGACTCAAGGGATTGGTGTTGGCCAAGGACAGCAATCTCTACGTCGCGCCGACGGCTCAAGAGCGCACGGACTTCCGAGCCCTCGCAACAAGCGTTTACAACCTTGACCTGGCAACGGCGCTGACACAAGCAACGGCACTCGATTACGAGTTGGTTGAGTTCATCGATGCCACCAGCAGTAAATCGTACATCGTCTTGCGCGAAGAATTAGACAATGGTGCCGTCACGCGCGGTTGGGGCAGCTACATTCTCGATCCCAATTACAAGCACGATGTATTGATCGAGATCAACCATCCGCTGTTCGATACGAACACGCCCGAACTTGGAGCGATCATTTTCGAGGACTCGGGTTCGCGCGCGTTCTTGATAGCGGGTGCTCATCGAAGTGCCAACGGTTTCAACACCGCAGACGTCGCCGATCCGATCAACTCGATCTACCAAGAAGTTCACGAGGTCTTTGATGGAGCGACGGGCGAATCGACCACTTACTCGTTCCACGGATTCAATTCCGATGGTAAAGGTTTTCCCGATCCAACTGACGTCGTGCTCTCCAGCACGGACGATGCAATATCAACCGAGGTCATCGATCTCGACATGCGGCTTGAGCTGATCAATGGTATCAAGTCGTACGCCTTCAACGAACTCGATCCGAACGACGCCAACAACGTGTTGGTCAATGATGGCGTCGATGGCACGATATTCAGTTCGCTCGCCGGCAAACAAAACGTGCAAGGCATTCACACACGCGGCGAAGGCGGCACGTTCATTCATGTCGAGTTGGAACAGTCGATCCGCTTTGACGACGACACATTGGTCGAAGCGGCGCATCGAATTTCCAACTCGATCGTGGCCACCAACACATTGTTCAGTAACGGCGGCGACGTCGCATTTAACTCGACGGTCGACAGCGCCGATG
Organism: Planctomycetaceae bacterium; assembly: GCA_002722955.1. GTDB lineage: Bacteria > Planctomycetota > Planctomycetia > Planctomycetales > Planctomycetaceae. The sequence goes on from PBMZ01000165.1 coordinate 55,544, forward strand.
GTGGCAACTTCTCGTTGACGATCAATACAAGCACTGGCAACACGGTCTTGAACGACGATGTCGGCGGCGACGCACTCGGCAACCTTTCCGACGACAACGGGCTGTCATCGATCACGACAAACGCCAGCGGCAGGACCGAATTGGCGAACATTGATATTACAACCACTGGTTCCCAAACGTTTAATGACCCGGTGACACTGACATTCCAAACCTTTAACGTCGACGCCGGCGAGACGCTGACGACGCCGCTCGTCTCCGTCGACAACGAAGCCACGCTGGGCGGACGCGGGACCATCGATGGCAACGTGATTGCCGAATTCGGGGGCACGGTCGCTCCCGGCATGAGTCCCGGCATCTTGAACAGCGATTCGGTGACCTTCGAACTCGGCTCGACTTTCGACGTCGAGATCGGCGGCACCACTCCCGGTAACGCCAACACGAATCACGATCAGCTCAACGTGACGGGCACCGTCACGATTGAATCGGGCACGAATTTGAAGGCGACGGCGTTCAACGGCTTCACACCATCAGCCGGCGAAACATTCGTTATCATCAATAACGACGGCGCTGACACTGTCACGCTCGGCAACGGAGACGTCGGCTTCAATAACCTCGCAGAAGGCGAAGCGTTCTCGACCGATTTCCTCGGCAGCGGTTTGACGGCCACGATCTCGTACGCCGCCGGCGATGGAAACGATGTCGCATTGATCGTCGCACAACAAGATGTCGTTGTGGCGGCTGTTGCCACCGATGGCAATGACGATGTCATCGATGTCGAGATTAACGGCAACAATCTCGATACGGTCGTCGACGGTGTTTCGCAGGACTCTCGACCAGTGGCCGGCGTTCAATCGCTGACGGTGAATGGCGTCAACGGCGAAAACGATCAAGTGAACTTCGATTTCGACGCCAACCCAGGTCTTGCAAATGTCGCCACATTCAATGTGAATCTTGGCGGCGATGCCAACGACGACCTCAACGTGACCGTCAATGGCGAGTCCGTCGTCTTTGACTTCGACGCAACCGGAAGCGGTACAGTCACTGTCGGCGCGACGACGATCAACTTCACCGGCGTCGGGCCGAACACCGTGACAATCAGTGGTACGAACGATCTGACGATTGACTTCCCGACAGGACCAACCACAGACGCGATTCTGGACGACAATGGTGATAACGGCGACAACATGTCGAACATCAGCAGCGCGCTGGGCATGTTCTCCGTTGACTTCACCAACCCCACCGATCGCTTGACGATCAACTTTGGCGACAACGGTGACACACTGACCATTGTGGACTTGGATCCAGCATTCAATCCCGACGGCGACATCACCGGCACTCCAGTCACCGCCTTTGTGATCAACGGCGGCGACGGCAGCGACACGCTTGAGATTGAAGGGCTCGGCGGGCTGACAAACGACCTTTCCGTCGATCTTCTCGACGGAACCGGCGACGCGATTACCGTTCAAACGAACGCGGTCAGCATTAGCACGGGCGATGCACAACTCGCCGCCGAATCCGTGACGTTCAACTCGGCATTTACGGCGACGGACATCTCCCTACAAACTGACACCATCGACATCGCGGCCGCGTTGACCGGCGGCGGAAACTTGAGCATCTCGCCACAAGACGCCGCTCGCGCCATTAACATCGGCGGTGCCACCGGTGGCTTGGACATTGATGACACGGAACTTGGCAACCTGACCGATGGCTTCGCCGCAATCACGATTGGTCGAGTTGATGGAACGGGCGCGATCGGTGTCGATACCGCTGACTTTACGGATCCAATTACGTTGCTCGGTGGTGAAGCGACATTAGCGGGGCTCACAACCAGCCAAGGTGACGCCGGCATCACCGTGACCACGGCGGCCGGAACAGGTGTGACTGTTTCTACGGCAGCGTTGACCGCGAACGGTGCTGGTGCGATCGACATCAATTCCGGCGCAGCCTTCACGCTCAGCGATGCTGTCACGTTGTCATCGACAACAGGATCGATCAGCGTCGATACGACGGGAACGAATGCGCTCACGGTCAACGGCAATGTGCAAACCGGTGGCGCGGGAACCGCGACGTTGACCGCTTCCGACGTTTTCACGATGGACACGGATTCTCTGATTCAAGCCGCAGCCGGGGTTGTCATCAACGCGACAGAAACAGCGACCGTTGACGTTGTCACATCAACGGGAGACGACGTCACGATCAGCTCGACCAATGGATCAATTCTCGCGGCCGAGGCAAACGCGATCGTCGCCGGATCGGCAATTACGTTGAACGCTGGAACGGGAACAACCGATGCTGTCGGTACAACGGCAACTCCGCTGAACATCAACGGCACGACGCTCGACGGGCAAGCTGGTTCCGGCGGCTTCTTCGCGATCGACGCCGATAACATTCAATTGGGTTTGATCACGGCAACTGGATCGGGCGACGTCGGCGTCGGAGCCATGGCGAACATTACGGCAGCGGCATCCGCGGCAGCCGAGATTGTGACTGGCGGCACGGTGATTCTGGGCGGCAGCTCGATCGGTGCAACGAATACGGTCGACATCGAGATGGCCACTGGCTTGGAGATCAACGACCTGGGAGCTGGTGCTATTCGAGTCAACGAAATCAACGGCTCGACGATCGCTAGCACTGTGATCTCCGTCGAGAATACCGGTTTCGGCACGATCGATGTCTCGTTCAACAACGGCGACTTGATCGACATCGACGACAACCACACGCTGACCAACGTCGACTTGAATCAAGGCGGTTCGTCCTTCAGTTACACGACCGCCAATGGCAACATCACGGCGATGGCCGTCGATACCGCTGATGAAAACTTGACGATCAATACGGACTCGGGCGAGATTCAACTGGTCAACGTCGACACGACAACCGGTGACATCGACGTCGACGCGACAGGCAACATCACGGCAACGTTGGACGGTGGAGTGACCACAACCGGCGGCAATGTTGACATCGCAACAACCGGCGGTGCGATCTTGACGACCGGCACGGATAACGCCGCGGCCGACATCATCACCGGCGGCGGCGATCTTTCGCTCACAGCCGACACAGGTATCTTCGACAACGCAACGAATCAAGGTCCACTGGATATCGCCACGAGCGGCGGCGATGTTTCCGTGACCGTGACTGGCACGGGCGATGCGAAGCTTGATTACGAGTCATCCGAAGCTGATTCCTTCGAGTTGACTGCTGATCATTCCGGAACGGGCGATTTCATCTTCGACAGTCTCTCGACCGGAACGCTTACGGTTAACGGAGCCAGCACATCGGGCAGCAACATCGACATAGTCCACGATGGAATCCTTTCGGTGACGGGCGAAGTCAACGCTCGCTCTGACGGCAACGTGCGGCTTGAAGGTACTTCGATTACACTCACCGCCGACGCGATTAGCACTCAAGCCGGAACAGGCAACGACGGCGATGGAGCCGGAAACATTACGATTCGCGCGACTGGTGGATCGATCACGACCAGCAACGCGATCGGAAAGTCCGGAGCCAGCGGCAACGTCGACCTGACGGCATCAGCGGGCGTGACCTTGAACGCGGCCACGGCCATTGTACAAACTACAGGAACGTACACTGTTGACGCCGACAGCGATGCCAACGGTACCGGCGAGTACGCTCAATCGAACGCCAGCAGCAGCGTGACCAGTGGAGCCGTCTCGATCACTGCGGCGACCATCGATTTGACGGGGACTATTGACTCGGGAGCCACCGACATCGATCTGCTCCCATCAACGGCCGCATCGACAATCGGCATCGGCGGTGGAGCAGGCACGTTTAACTTGGCGGACGCCGAAGTCACTAACCTGACATCGAGCGACACGCTCACCATTGGCCGCACCGCTGACGGAACAGGTGCCGTCGATATCGATGCCATCGACCTCAGCGGCGAAACATTTGCCGTTGTGATCGCCGGTGGAGCCATCGCAGTCGACGGCTTAAACACGGGAACGAACGCCGTGACGCTCACTGGTCGAACCGGTGAGATTAACGGCAACGGCGACGACACTGCGGACATCATATCTGGGACGTTGACGCTTAGTGGAGTTGGCGGGATCGGCAACACGTCGCAACTTGAAGTCGACACGAATGGCGCGAACATCTCGTTCGACGTGCCGAGCGGAACGGGCAACATCGATGCTCAATACGTGTCGGCCGACAACGATTCGTATGCGATCACGATCACACACGACGGCACTGGCGATGCCAGTTTCGATAGCCTCGCCACCGGAACGTTGACCATCAACGGCGCGACGACGACAGCCAGCGACATCGATGTTCCGCACGATGGAGCATTAACCGTCGCGACCGAAGTCAACGCCCGATCCGACGGCAACGTGACCTTGGAAGGCGACTCCATACAACTCAACGCCGACGTCATCAGCTCGGCAGACAACAATGACAACGACGGCGACGGTGCCGGCGACATTTCGATCACGGCGACTGATGGATCAATCACGGCGACGAAGAAGATCGGGAACACGAACGCAGCTGGCGACGTGATGTTGTCGGCGACTAACGGCGTGACATTGAGCACCGCCGATGGCGACATCACCACGACGGGAGCCTATACCGTCAACGCCGATAGCGATGGCAACAACAGCGGCACTTACACTCAAGACGACGCGGGTGCGGCAGTCACATTGGGAGCATCCGCGGCGACAATCACGGCAGCCGATGTTTCTTTGACGGGAACAATCACGGGAACGGGTACGCTTAGCTTGGAACCATCGACGGCCGCTCTAACAATCGGCATTGGCGGCGGTGCGGGTGACTTCAACATCGATGATGCCGAGATCACCAATCTCACGGACGGTTTTGCATCGATCACCATCGGCACGGCGGGCGGAACGGGTTTGATCAACGTCGATACCGCCGACTTTACCGATCCGCTGATTTTGATCGGGGGCGAGCTGAACGATGCGACGGGAACCGACATCACGGCGCCTTCGGTAACCGTCGACGCTGTTGTTGCTCCAGGACAATCACCGGGAAGACTAGACGTTGCTGGAAATTTTGCATTCGCGAATGACTCGACATTCCAAGTCGAAGTCGGCGGCTTGACTCCGGGAGAAAACGCAACGGATCACGATCAGCTTAAGGTCACCGGCACAGTCACCATCGGCGATAACGTGACGCTCGACACGCAACAGTTCAATGGCTTTACGCCAACCGCGGGTAACACGATCACGATCATCGACAACGATGACACGGATGCCGTTTCGGGACGCTTCAAGGACCTGCAAGAAGGCGATCGGATCGCATTGTTCTTGGGAGCCAACTTGGATGCCACCATCAGTTATGCGGGCGGAGATGGCAACGATGTCGTCCTGACGGTCGTCGCGGCGGCCAACGGAGCGGCCTCGGTCGATGGCAATGGAAATGTTGTGATCAACGACATCGGCAACGCGGACAACGATGACGTCAGCATCTCGCTCGTCGGAGGCATGATTCGCATCACGGACAACAGCGGGAACGCGTTAGCAGCCGGATTCAATGCGACTCAGGTCAACGCGAGCACAGTCGATATCGATCCCGCGGACATCACGGGCGGCGATCTAACGATCAACGGCAATAACGGCGATGACGTGTTCGAGATCGACTTTAGCGATGGTGACCTCGGCATCGACTTCACAGTCAACGGTGGCGCAAACAGCGACGGTTTGATCGTCACGGGTGACGGCACTAACGACACGGCCACCTATACGCCTGACGTTACCACTCCGGGCGACGGACAGGTCGTCGTCGATGTCGGCGGCGGCACGAATCGAACGATCACATTCAATGAGTTGGAGCCTGTCGACATCACCGGCATGACAACCGCGACTCTTACACTTTCCGGCGCTGATGACGTACTGACGGTTCAAGAAGGTGTCGACTTCCTTTCTGGCGGTGGCAACCAAGCCATTCGAGTCAGCGGTACAAGCGGCGGCGTGGCCATTGAAGCGGCCGCTTTCTTCGGCAACACGAACGTCGTCATCGACACGACAACCTCTGATGGCAACGACACGATTACAATCGCCGAGACCAACAATGCTCACAACAACACGAACTTGACGATCAACACGGGCACTGGCACGGACTCGATCGATGTCAACGGCGAATTGCTCGTTCCGGGCAACTTGTCGTTGAGCAGCACGTCGATTAATCTTGGTGCTGATTTAACCACCGATGGCGGGACGCTTACCTTGAGCGGCGCGGTATCGCTTTCGGCCGATGTCGAATTGGATACAACCAATGCCGGCAACACGGCGGCCGGCAATGACGTGACGATCATCAATACAGTTTCAGGCACTGGAGCCGTTCGGGACTTCACGATCTTGGCGGGAACGGGCGGCACGATTGACTTGAATGGAGTTGTCGGCGGCAGCAATTTGGTCGATGTCATCAGCTTGACCGGCCTGACGCTCACGCAAGACGCCAACGTGACCGCGCAGGGTGATGTGACTTACACGGTGGATAATATCGCCATCACCAACAACTTGACCGGCGCGGGCACTTTGTTGCTGCAACCGCAAACGGTGGCTCGTACGATCGGCATTGGTGGTGGAGCGGGCGGCTTCGATCTTAACGACGCAGAAATCGGGCGACTGCAAGACGGTTTCACGGGAATCACGATCGGCCGCGCTGATGGAACGGGGGCGGTCGACGTCGACACAGCTGACTTCATCGATCCGATCACGATTCGCGGCGGCGCGGCGACGTTGGGCGGTTTGACGACCAGCCAAGACGACGCATCCATTACGGTCACAACAGCAGCAACGACGGGCGTAACCGTCACCGCGAATTTGACGGCCAATGGAGCGGGCAACGTCGATATCAACTCGGGCGCTGGATTCACGCTGGACGATGGAATCACGTTGTCATCCACCAGCGGCAATATCACGATCGACACGACGGGCGCGAATGCGTTGACGATCAACGGCACTGTGCAAACGGCGGGTGCTGGAACCGTGACCTTGACCGGTACGGACGCCATCACAATGGATGCCGACTCGCTGATTCAAGCCACAGCCGCCGTTACCGTAAACGCAACGGATACAGCAACCATTGACGTGGTGACTTCGACGGGAAGTACGGTCACTATCAGTTCAACCAACGACTCGATTCTGGAAGCCGCCGCAACGAACGCGATCAGCGGCACAACTGTGACACTCAATGCTGGGACCGGAACCAGCGATTCAGTCGGTACCGACGCCAACCGAATCAACACTTCGGCGACAACACTCAGCGGCACGGCTGGCACGGGCGGCTTCTTCGTTGATGAAACTGACAGTGTCGAGCTAGGAACAATTGCGATCACGGGAGCAGGCGACGTCACAATCACCGCAACGGCGATTACTGCAGCCGCAAACGCTACCGCCGAAATCGACACCGCTGGCACAATTGATCTGACCGCGGGTGTCATTGGAGCGACGAACACCGTTGACCTGACGAATGCAACCGCGCTTGTTATCAACGACAACGCGGCTGGGGCGATTCGAATCGACGAGATTACTAGTTCAACGATTGCCGCAACAACGATTGTCGTTGGCAATGCTAGCTTCGGTACGATCGACATCACATTCAGCAACGGTGACTCGATCGACATCGACGACAACCACGCGCTAACCAACATCGACCTTGATCAAGGCGGTTCGACATTCGATTACACAGTAACTACGGGCAACGTAACCGTCACTGCCGCCAACACGGCTGACGAGAATTTTTCCATCACGGCAACCGCTGGGACATTGGCTTTGGTCGACGTCGATACGACGATGGGCAATGTCACAGCAAGCACCAGCGGAACGATCACAGTCACCTCTGATGGCGGTGTCACAACGACCGGCGGCGACATCGATTTGAATTCGTCCACGGGTTCGATCGTCACAACCGCCGCAGACAACGCGGTAGCTGACATCGCGAGCGGCGGCGGTTCGATCACCCTCGAAGCCAACACGGGTATCCTCGATAACGCAGCGGCAGCCTTCGATCTTGATTCCGGCGGTGGAGCTGTCTCGTTGACGGTTGATGGCACGGGTGAGATCGTCGCCGACTACGAGTCCGCGGATGCCGATGCAGTCACTCTAACAATTACTCACACCGATACTGGCAGTGCCGTCTTCGATAGTCTGGCGACCGACACGCTGACGGTTAATGCTTCGACAATCAATAACGGCAACCTCGAGATTCGCAACGGCGCGGGGATCACGGTCGCCGGAACTCTGGATACTTCGACCAACAACGGAACACTCACATTGCAAGCTGAAACTGGCGACATCAGCCTTGGCGACGTCGACAACATTTTGGCTCCAGGCAGCGGTGCTTTGACGATCGAAGCGACTGCCGGAAACATCACCGTTGCCGATGCGACCACGAATAACGAAATCAACACTAGCGGCGACGTTAACTTGACGGGTCAAAGCATTGGCGCCACCAATGCGCTGGACATCACGGGTACGAACAACAACAGCAAGCTCGACGTAACAACCGTTGCAACATCTGGAACAACGGACATTGATGTTGGTACGGACTTGTTCGATCAAGTCGTGTTAACACTGAACGATGCCGACGCCGACATCAACATCGACTTGAGCGGCGGCGATTCGATCGACATCACGGGTGCCGATCCAACCAGCACGATCAACACCGTGACGCTCAGCAACAACAACGTGCAATTCGATTACAGCTTGGCTGAAGCCGGAAAAGGCGTGCTGATCGAAGAGGCCACGATCGTTGCGGGCGACGCCGATATCAGCGTCAGCTCGGCCGCATCCATCACGCTTGGCGATGCCGCCGGAACATCGATCAACGCCGCTGGCACAACCGCGAACGTCACGTTGAATGCGGGAACCAACATCGTCGACGGCGGCGGTCAAATTTCGATGGGAACGGGCGATTTGTTGTTGCTTGCGGTGACCGGCGTCGGTTCGTCAGCAGCACCGATTGATACCGTCAACTTGACGGATCTTGCAGGAACGACGACGACAGGCGGTTTCTTCCTGAGTAACTCAACAAGCGGTAACGTCAACATTACGACAGTTGGAGCCACGAACGGAGTGAGCGCGACTGGCGGCAACGTCTCCGTCACCAACGCCGCAGGCAGCATTCAAGTTAGCCAAGCGGCATCGGCGGCATCGGGTGACGTGTCCTTGGATGGACAAGGTCTCAACATCGACGCCGATGTGGCGGGCAACAACATCAGCTTCAACGCAACGGGCGCGATTGATGTCGCCGCGGGTGCTCAAGTCATCGCGTCTGCGGGAAATGATATCTCGCTCACCGCGACGACTGGCATGATATTGAACGCGGGCACGGCGGGCGACGAAACACTGACGGCGACCGGCGACGGGACGATCACCGTTACCACGACTGATGCCGGTGCCTCGATTAGCTTGAACGATCGTTCCATCGGGATCGTTGATGGCACGTTGACGTTGACCACCAATCTCAACAACAACACCTCGAATATCGTCGTTGTGAATGCGACAGCCGAGGCCGAGGTTTCTGCCAGCGGCAACGTCGTCTTGACCGCCGACAACATTGGCTCGGCGGCGAACCAATTGGACATCACCGGAGACGGCGGCGGCGATCGCTCGTTGAACATCGATGTCGGGATGGGAACAGTTGTCAACATCGATGTGTTGACCGATCAATTCAGTGCGATCGATATCGATTCCAATGCTGTTGCCGCGGATATTGATATCGATCTTCCGGGTGCCGATGCCGTCGACATCAATGGCTCGGCGACCCAGAGCGTTCTGAATAGCATCGTCTTGGCGAATACGGACCCGAGCTTTGACTACACCTTGACGGGTTCGAATGTGGATATCGACGTTGGGACCGTCAGCTTGAATTCGTCAGCGTTCGACGTCACGAATACGTTGGGAGACATCGTGGCGACGGCGGGTGCGTCGATCGTGGCCACTGGAGCCGCCAATATCTCGTTCGACGCGGACACCGATGTCGCCGAGGGGGCGAATGCCGGGAACTTCGACTTTGATGGGGTCCCGATCACGACCGTCGGCGGATCCGTGACCGTGAACGCCGATTCTCAACTGCGAATTCAAAACACGATGGTGACGACAACCGCCACAGCGGACAGCGGAGTTGCCAGCGGCTCCGTGACGCTCAACGGTGACTTGTTCGGAGACAGTAATGGTGTCGTGTTGTCGGCGATGACAATTGATACGTCGGGTGCTAACAACAGTACCGGAACAGCCAGCGATGGCGGGCAAGTCACCGTTACAACTACTGAAGGTCAAATTCAATTGGCCATCATCACGACTTCCGGCGGCAACGCGACCGGCGGAACCGGCGACGGCGGAAACGCGGGCGCCATTAATGTGACCAGCAATAATGGCGACGCGGCAAACGATGACGACATACGTTTAACGGCGGCGATCACTTCGCTCGGTGGAACAAGTGCATCGGCCAATGCGGGTGCTGACGGGACAGTGACTTTGGATTCAGCGGACGGCATCGTTGATGGCAACACGACTGGAAACGATGTCACGGCAGGCACTTTGATCGGAATGTCTGTGACTGGTATCGGTGTTGGCGACGCACTCGAAGCAGCCGTGTCTCGGCTTGAAGCCGACGGCGGCACGGGCGGAATCTTTGTGAGCAATACGGGTGCGCTCGAAATTGGCAACGCGACCGCTGGCATCGCTGGCTTGGTGGCAACGAACGCGGACATTACGGTTTCGACGACTTCGGGATCGATGACTTTGAATGAAGGCGTCGCGTCGAGCGGTGGCGATGTTGCGTTGTCAGCCGACGTTGATGTGACCGTCAATCAAGCCATCACGAGTGGTGCAGGAACGGTTGCGATCACCGCGGACTCGGACGGCGATACGCCGGCGACTGGTGCTCCGGACGGTGAAGTCGTCTTACAAAACACGGGAAGCATCACAACAACGAACGCAGCCGTTACGCTCACCGGCGGCGATGTCGATTTGGCCGGCGCGACCGAGCGAGTCAGCTCGGGCACAGCGAATGTCACGTTCTCGCCATCAACGGCGGCTCGAGAAATCTCAATCGGCGCCGACACCAACTTTGGACTGACGGCCGCTGACTTGACGACGAACTTGACGACGACAGGGCAAGCCATCGTTGGCCGAGGCGATCTATCTGGCGATGTTGCTGTGAGTGCCATTGATCTCAGCGCTGAAAGCTACAAGCTAAAGATCACTGCTGGAGCTGGAAGTGACATCACGGTCAGCGGCGCAGTGATGACCCCGACTGACGGCTTCACAATCGATCCACCCGACACGGTCACCATCGACGCGGCGATTACGGGAGCTGGCCCGATCAATATCGAGGCAACGAACACGATCGACGTGAATGCAGAGCTAAGCACCGCAGGAGCCGCCAGTCAAACGTTGACGCTCGATGCTGCTGCGATTGAATTGGCCGCGAACTTGAATACGCAAGGCGGCGTGATCGATGTTATCGGCGCCACGACCTTGATCGAAAACATTTCCATTGATGCAACGAATGGTGCGGCGGCTGGAGCCAACGTGAGTCTTGATTCGGTGACCGCCGAAACAGCGTCCTCGGTTGAGAACTTGACGATCAATGCGGGCACTGGCGGTGATCTCGCCATCGATGGACAAATCGGAGCCAACCGGATCGGACTGCTCACGGTAACGGATGCCGATGACGTTGACCTCACGGATACCAACGCCGCCAACATCGGCGGCCTGACAACTTCCTCAACGACCTTCGACGTGGCCGCGGATATCGACAATATCACCAGCGCGATTTCGATCACCGCCGATGGCACAACGGGCAACGTGATCAACGTGCTCGACATCGACACCAACGGACAAAGCGTCACGTTCGTCTCAGCCGATGACATCGTACTTGGCGGCGGCGATGACTCGATCTTCTCGAACGGTGGAGGTGGCACGTTCACGATTCGTGGCACGACAGTGGCGACGACCATCGGACTCGGCACGGGTTCCAGCGGAGCCGGCGTGGGTAATGGCATCAACTTGACGGACGCTTCAGTTGCCGCGATTGGCGCTGGCTTTACGGGCGGATTGGACTTTGGTCAAACAGGTCAGACGGGAACGATCACAGTTGCCGGTGCGAGCTTAAGCTTTGACGAAGACGTGCAGTTCATCATCGACGGTGATGCCGATTTGCTGATCAATGCGAACTTGGACACGACAGAAGCCGGCGCGACTGGCAAGGAAATTCGCGTCACCGGCGGAGCCAACAGCGAGACGATCTTGGATGCGAACCTGACCACAGATGGCGGCAACGTCGAGTTCACATCGGGCAGCTTGAAAGTCGGCGGCGCTGCAACGACGACTCGCACGATCGACACCGAAACCGGCGACAATGACAGCGCCGGCAACATCGATTTCAGCACGACCAACATTTACACCGACAACGCGGACGTCACCTTGCAACTGAACGCCAACGCGACCGGCGGCAACAACAATGGCGGCAACATACAGCTTGAATTGATCGACGATCAAGCCGGCAATGAAAGCTTCCTGCGAGTCCTCAACGTCGATAACTCGGGCAGCGGCTCGGGTACGGCGGGCACCTTGACCTTGCACGAAGACATCACGTTGACCGAAGCCGGCGGCAACAGTTCATCGTTCGCAGTCACGGGCAACGGTGACATCATCATCTCGGATGATACTGCGGGCGACGAGTTAACGATCGACGTCAGCAGCGTCACAACGGCAATCAGCGGCGGTGCGATCAATTGGAATTCATCAGCTGTTTCCGCCGACGCAACCGGCTTTGACTTAGTGCTCAATGCGTCGGCAACCGTGGACACAGCAGACGGCGGCAGCGTCACTTTGGGAGCACTCACAAATACGTCCGGCGGCGAGTTCCTCGATTCGATCGATATCGACGTCTCGGGAGTCGGCGGCGGCAACAATGGCACGATCACATTAAACGGCGACATTTTCGTCGACGGCGGCGACGTGATCTTGGACGGCGATATTCGCTTGCCGCAGTCAACGAGGATCGACACCGAGCAAGGCCAAGACGGCGACGCAGGTAACGTGCAATTGGTCGTGAACACCGGAATGGTTTCGGCCACGACAACCGGCGTTGACCTAACGATCGACACAACGACCGCCAACGGAACCAACAACGCGGGCGGCGACGTAGGACTCGGGCTGTTCGACGACACCGGAAACAATTTCCTCAACGACTTATCAGTCCTAACGGGCGGCGAGGCAGGCAATGACGGCGACGTAACCTTACATCAAGACATCAGCCTCGACGCCAACGGCGGCGCCGATCCCGCCAGTTTCAACGTCAACGGCGGCGGTGATGGCGACCTGATCGTTTCCGCGACGCTCGAGATCGACACCGAGGACGGCAACACCGACGGCGAGACCGGCGGATCAGTAGACTTCACCGGAGTCTCGGACATCACCGCCGATGACACAGGCTTCACGTTCACTATCGACACGGACAACAGCGATGCCGACGAGACCGCAGGCGCCGTGACTTTGGTCGCGGTCAACAACAGCAGCGCCGGAGCCAACTTCCTGCAGAGTTTGGTCATCACCGCAAACGCAACAACCGTCGGCATCGTGACCTTGAACGGCGACATGTCCGTGGATAGCGGAGCCGTCACGATCGACGGTGACGTTCGCTTGCCGGCGACTCGAACGATCGACACCGAACAGGGAACCGATGGTAACGCGGGAGCTGTCAATTTGGCGGTTACCAGCGGCACGGTTTTCGCGACAACCACGGGCGTTGACTTGACGATCGACACAACCACGGCCAATGCCACAAACGCGGGTGGTGACGTTCAGCTGGGCTTGTTCAACAACGCGGGTAACAACTTCCTCAATGACTTCACGATCAACACGGGTGGTGAGGGAACAAACGATGGCGACGTGACCTTGCATCAGAACATTAGCCTCGATGCCAACGGCGCGGATGCGGCGAGCTTCAGTGTTAACGGCGGCAACAATGGCGACGTGATCGTTTCCGCGACGCTCACGATTGATACCGAAGACGGCAATACCAACGGCGAGACCGGTGGCGCGGTGGACTTCACCGGTGTCTCGGACATCACGGCCGATGACACCGGCTTCACGTTCACTATCACTACCGACAACACTGACGCCGACGAGACGGCGGGTGCTGTGAATCTCGTTGCCGTTAACGACAGCAGTGCGGGTGCCAACTTCTTGCAAAGCTTGATTGTCTCGGCGGATGCGACGATTGATGGAGTGGTGACACTCAACGGCGATGTGTCGGTCGACAGCGGAGACGTGACGATCGACGGTTTGATTCGCTTGCCGGCGTCTCGAACGATTGACACCGAACAAGGCGGCAATGGCAACGCGGGGAACGTCAACTTGGCGGTCACAAGCGGTGGTGTTTCGGCGACGACGGCCGGTGTTGACTTGCGAGTTCGAGCCGACGAGACGTCAAACGAAGGCGGCGACATCACGCTCGGTCGGTTCGATGACAGCGGCAACAACTTTGTGCGGCAGTTGGATCTATTCACCTTCGGCAACAGCAACGCCAATACGGGTGATGTGACGATCACTCAGAACATTCAACTGGTTGGCGACGGGACATCATCAGCACTGTTCCGAGTCAACGACGAAGGTCTGAACAGCAGTGAAGACTATGCGGATGTTATCGTCGATGGCTCCATCGATCTTTCCAGTGCTGTCGACGATGTGGCGGGTGGATTGTTCGATGTGGGTAATTCGGACGTTGTGGCTTTGAACGCGAACTCGACGTTGGACATCGATACGAGTTTTGGCGCGGCGGCTGCGTCGGACGGTGACGGCAACGAAGACGGCGGCAACGTTGTTCTTGGTTCGATCACGCAGAACTCGGGCAACAACGCGTACTTCGATACGGTCAACATCAATATGTCAACGACCGGCACGGACGCGGGCGATACTCCGGGGACGTTGTCCTTTGATCGCTCGGCCGCGGTCATCGAAGTTGATGGAGTCGCCGCGAATCAAGACGACGCGGGGATTACCATCGATGGAACGGCAATGGTCACGGCGGCGGGCTCGTTGACTTTGAACACGAATCCCGATGACGCGGATCAAAACACGCATGCGGTTGACTTGCGAGACCTTGTCATTGAAGGAGCCGGCGTGATCTTGATTGCGACGTCTGGCTTCAATGGTGCGGCGGCGACTTCAGACGCGGCCGGTAATGTGCGGCTCGGCGATGTTGGTTTGACGACTCGGCCGACGGCTTTGCGAGTCGACACACGAGCCAAGAACGGCGGCTCAACCGGCACATTGATCATCGACGACAACGACGGCGCGACGACCGTCACAGCGATTCAGGTTGAGAACGATGTGGACTTCGCCAACGTACCCGATGTCATCATCGCCGATGATGTGACGATCGATACGAATCCGGATGGTAACGACATCGACGCGAACGATGATGGCGACGTCGTGTTTAACGCAAGCGGCACGTTGACCGACGACGCAGCCGATGCGGTGACTCGCAATTTGACGATCACCGTCTTTGGCGGCGCGATGGTTGATGGAGCGACGACCGTTGACGGGGACGTTGTCTTGCCGACGACGATCGGTTCGGCTGACGGCAGTGCGAACGAAGAGATCGGTGCTTTGTCGGTGACTTCCGATTCGGGCACGATCACGCTTGGAGCCAACGACGGCGGCGCGGGCACGGTGACTTACAACACGAGCGGTATCACGTATGGCTCGACCGTGTTGTTGACCGACGCAACGGTTCAAAACACGAACGGCGGCGATTTTGATTCCTCGGCGGCGACAACCGTCAGCCAGACTGTTACGGGCGGTCCGCATCCCTTGACCATCAACACGGCTGATAATGATGCCGCTGTCGACGCGGCCGGCAATGCGATTTTGGGGCTGTACAATAACGCGGGCGGCAACGACTTCGTAGCATCGATCACCATCGACGCTGAAGACGCGGCTCAGCAAGGCGACTTGCGATTGAACGGCGACATCAGTCTCGATCCCAACGGCGGCAATAGCGGCTTCAGTTTCGAGGGGAACAACGTTGTCGTCTTCGTGAACACGACTATCGACACGGAAAACGGCGACGACGAGGACGCGGGCGCGATCAACTTGAACGTCGACGGTACCTCGACGGTGTACGGTAACACGGGCAACTTGACGTTGACCTTGGATGCTCGAACGGGCGGCGGCAACACCGGCGGCGAGGTCGACTTTGGACAAGTGACCACGAACGGCGCGGGGACTTTCCTGGGCACGTTTATCGCTCGCACCAGCGGCGCCGCGAACTCAACCGGCCGCATCAATCTGGACAACAACATCACGATCGAGGACACGACGGGAGCTGGGGAGATTGAATTGCTCGGCCGCGTTGAGGTTAACGGAAGCGTGACTCTCGACTCTGATGACACGAACAACGCATCGGCCGCAGGCATTGTTGATCTCGAGAACGCGATCGTCTACGCACAAGCTGCCGGAGCCGACTTGACGATCAACTCGGACAACGGAGCCGCCGGGCAAAACGGCGGCAACGTCGATCTTGGCCTGTTCGATGATGACTCGGGCAACGCGAGCTTTATTCAACAATTGTCCGTGAACGCAACTCCGGGCGGCGGCGGTACAGCGGGAACAACGACGATTCACGAGAATATCTCGCTGGACGACGACGGCGCCGGTAACGCGTCGAGCTTCACGGTGACTGGTGACGGTAACATCGTGATCTCGAACACATCGATCGTCATCGACACAGAAGACAACGACGACGAAGCCGGTGGCGCTGTGAACGTCAACGCATCGATCATCTCGTCGGAGGCCGCTGGCAACGACTTGACGATCCGCACGGCTACCGCAAGCGCGACCGCGACGGATGACGGCGGTACGATTATGCTCGATGAGATCAGCAGCACAGGCGGTAATGAGTTCTTGCAGAACGTCGTGCTCGATACTTCGGCGAATGCTGGAACCGCTGGTGTTGTTACTTTGAACGACAATATTTCGATCGATGACGACGGCGCTGGTAATGCTTCAAGCTTCACGGTCACCGGCGATGGCAACATTGTGATTTCGAGTGCATCGCTGACGATCGACACTGAAGATGGTGACGACGAAGCAGGCGGTTCAGTAAACGTCAACGCTTCGATCATCTCGGCGGATGCGGCGGGTAACGACTTGACGATCCGCACGGCAACGAACAGCGGCACGGCTGGCGACAACGGTGGTTCCGTGATGCTCGACGAACTCAGCAGTACGGGTGGTGGTCAATTCTTGCAGACGGTTTTGATTGATACTTCGTCCAACGCGACCGCCGGTGTTTTGACTCTAAACGATGACATCAGCATTGATGACGACGGTGCTGGTAATGCGTCAAGCTTCACGGTCACGGGTGGCGGCAATGTTGTTGTTTCCGAGACCTTGACGATCGATACTGAAGACGCGGACACCGACGGTGTGGCTGGCGGAGCGGTGAGCTTTGCGACGGGCACGAATATCTCGGCGGATGACACCGGGCTCACGCTGACGATTGATACCGACAACGCCAATGCGGGCGAGACTGCGGGCGCCGTAGATTTGGAAAGCGTCAAAAACACGGGTGGCGGACAGTTCTTAACCAGCCTCGTCATAACCGCCGATGCAGCGACGGATGGTATCGTGACGCTCAACGGTGGCATCTCTGTCGACAGCGGAGACGTGACGATCGACGGATTGATTCGGTTGCCGGCGACTCGCACGATTGATACGGAACAAGGTGGCAACTCGAACGCTGGTAACGTCAACCTTGCGGTAACTAGCGGCAGTGTTTCGGCGACGACGGCGGGCGTTGATTTGCGAGTTCGAGCCGACGAGACGGCCAATGAAGGCGGCAACATCACGCTCGGCTTGTTTGATGACAGCGGCAACAACTTTGTGCGACAAGTCGATCTGTTCACGTTCGGTGACAGCGGCGCCAACACGGGCGACGTCACCGTAACGCAAAACATTCAACTGGTCGGAGATGGCGGAGCAACGGCGCTGTTCCGCGTGAATCATGAAGGCACGGACTTCTCGGGCGCGGCGGGTAACGCGAACGAGTTTTATGCCGACGTGATCGTTGACGGATCGTTCGATCTATCGAGTGCCGTTGACGATGTCGCGGGCGGATTGTTCGATGTGGGCGACTCGGATGTCGTGGCCTTGAACGCCAACTCGACATTGAACATCGACACCAGCTTCGATGCCGCAGCGGCTTCCGATGGCGATGGCAACGAAGACGGCGGCAACGTTGTCTTGGGTTCGGTCACGCAAAACGCTGGCAACAACGAGTACTTCGATACCGTCGATATCAACATGTCGACGTCCGGCACCGACGCGGGCGACACGCCGGGGACGTTGTCCTTTGATCGCACGAATGCGGTGATCGAAGTCGATGGTGTGGCCGCCAATCAAGACGACGCGGGCATCACGATTAATGGCGTTGTGATGATTACAAATGCGGGATCGCTGACGCTCGATACGAACCCCGCCGACGCGGATCAAAACACGCATGCGGTTGACTTGCGAGACCTTGTCATTGAAGGAGCCGGCGTGATCTTGATTGCGACGTCTGGCTTCAATGGTGCGGCGGCGACTTCAGAC
>PBMZ01000166.1 GCA_002722955.1 Planctomycetaceae bacterium
TCTATAGCCTATTACTAGTAGGGCTTTTAAAAAAACTATATATTCTAGAATTCTATATATAATACTACCCATAATTGATTGATTGATTGATTGATTGAATTGATCAGGCTACTTGGTTCTACGGCAAACCTATTAGCCGTCTCCTACTAGTTTTACCCTTGCGTCCCTATCTGTCCTTGTTCCATTCTAGCTTCCCCTTACTCGACAGCTCTCGTCTGCCATGCAAACCTGCCAGACTTGTGAAGGAAGTGGAGGACCGCCTTCACCACCGGGAGGTTCGCCTTCCACTTTTCCTTCGGCCCGTCGACTGGTCGCCCAGTTCTCGGATCTTCCCAGGGATTCCAACCCCCGAGTATATAAGAGAGGTCCCTCCACCTGTGCCCTACTGCCTCGATGGCAATTTGACGGTCTTCGCGCAGGAGGGGGCATTCGTATATGACATGCTTGATCGTTTCTCGCGTAGCTCCGCATTCGCACCCTGCTGAGTCTACTAGCTTCATTCGGTATAGGTCACTCTTTAGTCGGGAGTGCCCTGTACGGCATTGGGCTAGTATCGACGCTTCTTCCGCTGACAGTGCGTTATACACTGTCGTTATATGGGAACCTGGGAGAGCTCCGTCTAGCTTCCACGTGTATGATCCAGTGTGCAGCGTATCTCGATGCCTTGTATTCCTAGCCTGTTTCCAGATCTCGTCTAGCTTCTTCTGAAGTGTCTTCTTAGCCACCCTTAAAGCCATCTTCTTCGTAACTCCCGTGTAGCGTTGTTGATATATCCTCGACTTTACCATGCTGCGATCGCGTGCGTCTAGAAGTGCTCGGGGGTCGGTAGGTGTTAGAAGGTCGCTCGGTGTCCCGGTGTCCGAGGAGGTTAGGGGGTTAGTGGAGCTCGAGAGTTGCGTAGCAGTACCCTCCGCTTCTCCCTGTTCCCCTTCTAAAGCCTTCTTTGCCTGCTTGTCTGCCCACTCGTTGCCGTACCATCCCATATGGGCTGGTACCCACTGTAGGGTGACTGTTGCCCCTTCCTGGACCTGGAGAGAATCGATGTGCTTGCGGATGTACCGTACCACGTATTGTCCGTGAGGGCTTGTGCCCTCTAGAATTTGGCGGATGGCTTGTTTACTGTCTGTCGCAATAATTGTGTTTGGCGGTCGAGGTCTTTTCTTCGCTTGGTGTGCTAGCGCTGCCTCGATGGCTATGAGTTCTGCCACCGTCGAGTCGCCTGCTGCCCATCTAGGAAGTCGTTTTCGGGTGATGATCTTCCCGGTGTTCCCTTGCACTACTGCGATGCCACTTTCGCCACCCTTCTGTGCGGCGTCGGTGTAGAATGTACGCCTCTCTTCCCTTCCTGCTTTCGACCGTAGTTGTCGCATTACTACGTCCGCCCCCTCTTCTAGTCCCTTGACTAGGCATCCTAGGACGCCCTCTGCCCAGGGTTCTTGAAGAACTGGCTCTACGGTCTCCATTAGGCTCTCAGCTGTTAGGCCTAAATCCGGGCCGAACTTCCGCGCAGTGATAGCCAGCGGAGACGGGAAACTCTTGCCCTGGGTGAAAAGCCTAGTCAGGCAGTCGAATAAAGGATTCGTGTTTGGTACTGTAAGGCTTCTGAGCAAGTGATTAGAAACCTTCCTTTGCAGCCGGTCGACTGTTGTTTCGATGCTCGCTTCGGCTTGGGCTACTGCCAGGGCTGTGGCCCTAAACGAGAGTATTATCGCCTGGGCTCCAATGCGCTGCACCTTTTCCATATCGCGGAGCAGCGAGGTTGTTCCCCACTTCTCCGGTCCGTACCATGCCGAAGCGCAGTAGTCCATGATTGGGGTAACTGTCGCGTTGTACAGCTGTCTGACTTGTTTAGGCCTAATTCCTCGTAGTCGTTTGATAGCGAGGCACTGCTTCATAGCTTTAGCCGTCACCCTTGCCACATGCTGGTGGAACTTCATCTTGCTGTCTAGGGTGACCCCTAACAGCTTGATGTGCTCGCTCGGTTTGATGTCTTGTCCTTGGAACTGTAGGTCCGGCCCATCTTGCTGGCCCTCTTCTATTCTTCGAGTGAAGTGAATAAGGCCTGTCTTTGACGGTTCAAACGTCGCTCCGCTTTCTCTTGCCCACCTCTCGGTCTTTGTGATGATTGTCGTCTGGAGGGTCTGGATGTTTTCGTCTACGTTGTCTCCTACGACCCACGGAGAGTAGTCGTCTACGAACCCTAGGGCCCCCTTTGTCTTGTCGACAGGTTGCCCAATGAGGTTGGCGTTATAGAAGATGTACAGTATAGGGGACAGCGGTGATCCCTGCGGAATGCCTGCCTGAGCGATCGGCTGTCTTTCGCTTTCGAACGCTTCGAGTGCGACCGTAGCCGTCCTTTCTCTACAGAAATCTCCTACCCAGCTGCTTAGGGTCTCGGGTATTCCTCTCTGTTCGAGCCTTGCTCTAAGTACTCTAGAGTTAACGCCATTAAACGCCCCTTGGACGTCAAAGGTCACTAGAGAAACGACCTTCCTGTTTCTCCAGGCCTCGTATATGCGTTCCACGAGGACATTGATCGCTTGCTCGCACGACCTCTTCTTCCTAGCCCCGAAGTGGTTATCCGGAAGGAGGTTATGTCTCTCCGCCAAGTAGGCGAGTCTGTTCGCGACCACCGCCTCGAGTCCTTTGCTAATCGTGGCTAGTAGTGAGATGGGCCGAAAGGCCTTCGGTACTGTATAGTCGGCTTTTCCAGGTTTTCGTAGTGGGACTATCCTCGCCGTTCTCCAGCTATCTGGAAGGTGTCTTAGGCGCAGCGATGCCCTATACAGGGCCATAATGCTGTCCTTGGCCTCTTCCCATACCTTCTGCCAGATTAGGAACGGTATGTCGTCTGGGCCAGGTGCCTTTTTCGGGGCCGACCGGAAGACTGCAGCACGGACCTCGCTCTCTGTGATCTCCACATGTGTCGTGGTAAACGAGGGAGTCCTTGTGTCCTCGGGGCTCTCCCCTTCGGGCTCCGGTTGCGGTGGGAAGAAGGCTTGAAGGAGCGCTGTTGCTTTTCCTTCGTCGTCGTCTACCGGTCCTTGGGTCCCTTGTAGCGTGGGGACACCCCTAGATCCTGGGTCCATGTGGGTATAACTGTTGGCCTTCCACACGTTCTCTGGGCTGTCTACGAATTCTTTCCAGTGGGCAGCCTTCTGACTTGCCATCTGTGAGAGGTAATCTTTCCGGACTGCTTGGATCTGTTGATGTAGGTCCCTGCAGTTTAAGCCTCTCCTTCTCCGTTCTGTCTCCTGGTTCCGTAGGGATGAGAGTGTACGCCGGAGTGCCGTGAGGGATGGTGTCCACCACCTTTTTGCGTTTGGGTGGGGTTTAGCGTATGGGATCTTGTCTGCGACTATCTGACTAATCGCTTTAACAAACCTCTCGGCCTCTTCGTTAAGCCGTTCTTTTGTCGGAATCTGCAGGGGTCGAGATAGGAGACTAACTGCCTTACAAATATCTCCCCAGTCTGCCTTATCGTAATTCCTTCTCAGTCTCCTAGTAGGCCTCGTCTCCCAGGGCATCCGGAAGCGGGCCTCTATAACCCTATGGTCGCCTCCGTGATCCGTATCGGAGGTTTTGCACTGGACCATAGCCGCCTGTAGTGCTGGTGACACCAGGACTAAGTCAATAGTGGTCGGGTGTAGTCCGTTGTTGTGCGAGAAGGTGATCGTGCCTCTCGGGAGCATGGAGTCTAATTCTTCCTCGACCATGAATTGTAAAATGGGCCAGTCGTCTTTTCTTCTGTCTGGCGCTACTTCCTTCCCTCCCCATACATTACTGTGGCGGTTGAAGTCGCCCCCTACATATACGTGGAGGGCGTTGTCTGTTTTCTCCCGAATTTTCTGTATAACGTCCTGGGCGCACGCTATACGCTCCTGTAAGTCGATCTCTTCCCGTGGTCTCTTGTATGGGACGTAGATCGATATGAGCAACAGCAGCGCGCCTTCTGTCTGCAACGTCACGGCTGCTACGTCCGGCGACGTGGTCTCCACTTCCTGGTGCTTCATCCTGTCTGACACCCAGATCGCTGCTCGGAATGAGAATCGTACCGAGCTAGCCTCCTGGTTGTGTGTTTTCGGTGTAATCGCCGTCCACCCACTCTGTTGATTAACTGTGGGTTCCCCTGTCCTCGGATGAGCAAATATGTAGGGTTCCGAGATGCACATGGCGTCGAACGTTGCCGTGCTCTCGTCGTTGAAAATGCTCATGATTGGGCCTGGCCTAGCCCCTACGTTCGCCTGTAAGATGCTTATCTGGTGTCCTAACATCTGATGGGGGACTGAGTCGCCTCCGTTCTCGTGTTGGATGCTTGTTGTCTTGTCTCCTTGTGCCTCGGATTGGCTACACACCTCCTATCCATAATAGAGTGGGGTCCGTTGCACGCTGGGCACTTTGGATTGTTCTTGTTCATGCAGTCTCTGCTCTGGTGGTCTCCTGAGCAGTGGCCACACTTGGCGGGTTTAGTACACTTAAACTGGTAGTGACCGTAGCTGTTGCAGTTGAAGCACGGATCGTTGTTCTCCTTTGCCTGGTAGGGGGCCGCGAATCCAGCTGTAGGTCCGAAGATGACCGTCATCTTCCTTAAAAGATACGCAGCTGCTTCCCTCTTCTTAAGCCATACGATCATTGAACCGTTGACTTTGTCAGATGGCCTACTGATCCAGACGGCCTTCATTGCTGTGCAGTCGATGTTGTCTTTGCTGTTGTCTGTTGCGATGTTTGTTACCACGTCTGGTTTGAGCGTCTTCGGTCCTCCTGCGGGGTCTAGGACAACACTCTTCGAAATGCCGTCGACCTTGATAGGGAACCAGGTTTCTCCACGGATGCGGGCTCCTGGCATAGCTTTCTCGATCCATCTAGGGTTGTCGCGAGTGCGTTGGGCTTGTTCGACAGTCGCTAGGCAGAGTTCTACCTTGTTAGTGTAGATTTCCCGCAGAAATTCCACCTCGACGTCCTCGGTGTTAGGATTCTCTTGGAGGGCCTTAATCCACTTGCACTTTACCCTGTTTAGGTCGTCTTTGTCCCCCCGCGCTCTAGAGATGTCGATTTCTATGGTCTTTCCCTCGTTAGCTAGGGGTTGCGCGTTGCCGCTAGCATCCGAGTCCGATAGAAGTTCTGTTCTCGCTGAATGTTGAAGGCTTGGTCCCTTCTGACTTGCGACCTGAGACCACGTCTGGCGCGGCTGGGGCGATGCTAGGTTGGTGGTTGCAGTAGTAGGACTGCCTGATCCGGCGATCGACATCTGGGTCAGCTGTTCCTCCATCCTCTGCATAGCCTCTCTTATCTCCTTAATCTTGCTCTCCTCCAATTGCTTCTGGAGTTCTTCGACTTGTTTTGAGAGTTTCTTGTGTTCATTCTGGTGTTTTTCGGTGATTTTCTTGATTTCTTCTTGGTGTTTTTTGTTGGTTTTCTCGGTTTCTTCGTGGTGTTTCTCGTTGATTTTCTGGGTAATGTCTCTGACCTGGTTGATGTGTACGTCCTGGATTCCTCGGATTGCGACGTTGTACTTCTCGTCCTGAACGGCCTGGGCCCTGTTGAACTCGTCGACAATCGCCCGCACCAGTTCTGCGTTGTTGATTCTGCCTGTGCTATTAAACACAACCGGGTCTCCGACTCGGATTTCGTCCGCCTCTGTTTCCTCCCTCCTCCTCTTCGAGCCTCTCCTTACTGACCTCGTCTTTCTGCCCATACCCGCGCCCGTTGGGGTGCCAAGGCTGAAGCTTCGAGCTTCCCCCACATCCCCATAGCTGGCGTCGCTTTCCATCGCCACTGCGACCGTTGCGACGACTTCTCCTCGTGTAGTTCTTCGATTCGGCTGCTTCAAATTCGTATATCCTCACAATAAATTGTAAGGTGTCGTTTTTCTCTTCTACCCATAATTGATTGATTGATTGATTGATTCAATTGATCAGGCTACTTGGCTCTACAGCGAACCTATAAGCCGTCTCCTATTGGTTCTACCTTTCGCGATCCTCTCTGTCCTTATTCCATTCTAGCTTCCCCTAAATTGTCTGCTTTTGTCTGCTACGCAAACCTTCCCGTCTTGCAGAGGAGGTAAAGAACTGCCTTTGCCGCCGGAAAGTCTGCTTTCAATTCTTCCCTTAGCCCATCTACTAGCTGTCTAGTTCTTGGGTCTTCCCAGGAGTTCCACCCCCTAAGTATTTAAAATAGGTCTCTCCACCTGCGTCCTACTGCCTTAATGGACTAGCCCCTACGTTTGCCTGTAAGATGCTTATCTGGTGTCCTAACATTCGACAGGAGACTAAATGGTCTCCTCT
Source organism: Planctomycetaceae bacterium (assembly GCA_002722955.1). Taxonomy (GTDB): domain Bacteria; phylum Planctomycetota; class Planctomycetia; order Planctomycetales; family Planctomycetaceae. The sequence goes on from PBMZ01000166.1 coordinate 6,285, forward strand.
CTCGCGCTGGCCGTCTGCTGCCTTGTCTCTTTGTGTCTCGGGTTGGCTACGCATCTCCTGTCCATGATAGAGTGGGGTCCGCTGCACGCCGGGCACTTAGGGTTGTTCTTGTTCATGCAGTCCCTGCTCTGGTGGTTTCCCGAGCAGTGGCCACATCTAGCCGGTTTGGTGCACTTGAACTGATAGTGACCATAGCTGTTGCAGTTAAAGCATGGGTCGTTGTTCTCCTTTGCCTGGTAGGGAGCTGCGAATCCAGCCGTAGGTCCGAAGATGACCGTCATCTTTCTTAGGAGATACGCAGCTGCCTCTCTCTTCTTGAGCCAAACGATCATCGAGCCGTTGACCTTGTCAGATGGTCTGCTGATCCAGACGGCCTTCATGGCTGTGCAGTCGATGTTGTCTTTACTGTTGTCCGCTGCGAAGTTCGTAACGACTTCCGGCTTTAGGTTCTTCGGTCCTCCCGAGGGGTCTAGGACGACACTCTTCGAGATGCCGTCGACCTTGATTGGAAACCAGGCTTCCCCGCGGATGCGGGCTCCTGGCATAGCTTTTTCAATCCATCTGGGGTTATCGCGAGTGCGCTGAGCTTGTTCGACTGTTGCCAGGCAGAGTTCTAACTTGTTGGTGTAGATCTCACGGAGGAACTTAACCTCGACGTCCTCGGTGTTCGGGTTCTCCTGGAGGGCCTTGATCCATTTGTCCTTCACCTTGTTTAGGTCGTCCTTGTCTCCTCGGGCCCTAGAGATGTCGATTTCCAGGGTTTTTCCCTCGTTGGCTAGGGGCTGGGCGTTGTGGCTAGCCTCTGAGTCCGACAGAAGCTCTGTCCTCGCCGAGTGTTGAGGGCTTGGCCCCTTCTGACTGGCAACCTGAGACCACGTCTGGCGCGGCTGGGGCGATGCTGGATTGGTGGTTGCAGTAGTAGGGCTGCCTGATCCGGCGATCGACATCTGGGTCAGCTGTTCCTCCATCCTCTGCATAGCCTCTCTTATCTCTTTGATCTTGCTCTCCTCCAGCTGCTTCTGGAGCTCTTGGACTTGTTTTGAGAATTTCTGGTGTTCATTCTGATGTTTTTCGGTGATTTTCTTGATTTCTTCTTGGTGCTTTTTGTTGGCTTTGTCGGTTTCTTCGTGGTGTTTTTCGTTGATTTTCTGGCTGATGTCTCTGATCTGGTTGATGTGTGCGTCCTGGATTTCCTGGATTGCGACGTTGTATTTCGCGTCCTGCTCGGCCTGGGCCTTGTGAAACTCCTCCACGATTGCTCGCAGTAGCTCTGCGTTGCTAATCCTGCCCGCGCTGTTGAACACAAGTGGTTCCCGGACTCGGATCTCGTCCGCCTCTGTTTCCTCCCTCATCCTCTTTGACCCTCTTCGTACTGCCCTCGTCTTTTTGGCCATACCCGCGCCCGTTGGGGTGCCAAGGCCGAAGCTGAAAGCTTCCCCCGCATCCCCATAGCTGGCGTCGCTGTCCATCGCAGTCGCGACCGTTGCGACGACGTCTCCTTGTGTAGTTCTTCGATTCGGCTGCTTCAAATTTGTATATCCTCACAATAACCTGTGAGATGTCGTTTTTCCTACCCATAATTCCACGAACGAAACGAGTCGATTCGTTTGATAGTCCCATATAAATCCATGCCAAGCAATTTTGAGGGGGAGTCGATTCGTTTGAAATTTTGATGTCGATTCGTTTGCCCAATCCACCATTATTTTAAGCTGTAGAAATCACAGTTTGAGTAGTAAATTTTAGTCGATAATTTGGTATAGTTTGCAAAGGGGCAAAACATATAGAATTGTGAAAATAATAAAAGCAAGAAAGTTGATGTTCGTAGAGTAAGCGACGTCCAGACAGTATTCCGCCCGGGGAAAGCGCCCAACCCCAGCCAAGGGTAAGCCAAACCCCGACCGCGCGCGTCCCACATGCGCGTCGCGTCAACCCAGGTTTATATTTTATAGTCAGTTTCCATGGCAGACCAGTATCCAGAGAGCAGTAATGCCAGTATCATGATGGATCAGGCAAATCCAGGCATTAAGCAGCATTTTCACGAGTTGTTCGTCGTGCGAGCCGAGTACAAGATCATACAGTGCATCCAGTGCCAGTATGCAATTAATCCGTCACGCATCGAGGGTCATTTACGTTGCAAACACGCCAAGTCAGTAGAGGCACCCGATCGCCGAGCCATTGCAAGATACGTAAAGGAACATGTCCAGGATATCGCACAAGACAGGACAGAGGTCATATACCCAGAGCCAGGTTCACCACCAGTACCCGGTTTCCCAGTATACCGTGATGGATTGAGTTGCATATCAAGCAATGCATCCAACAAAGAATGTCGATACATATGCCGTTCAATTAAAGGCATGCAGGATCATTGTCAGCGCGCACACAATTGGGAAAACCAGCAAAAGCGAGGTGGTAATGTACGAAAGAAGACCAGGCATACACCCAATCGTTTGTGGGTCGAGGGCCAGGCATGTCAAGTGTTTTTTCCACAGCAAGCATGGCAAGTATATTTTGCAGTCAAACCAGCAGACCCAGTTCCACCAACACCAGCCGTCCGAAACACATGGAAGGAGAGAGTCCATGCAACAATGCAGGCAAAGTCAGCAGCCGAAGCAGAAGAGAGAGCAGCAAACCGCGACACCATCCGGGACGACGACAGCCGATTTGTGACCAACACGTTTTTGAGAGCATTAAATTGCGCCACGATTTTACACGGCCAGGATCGAGAACAAATGATCGAGACCAGCACGCCGATCCAGTCAACACCACCCGGACGGACCAGGACCCGATACGAGGACGAGCATTCACCCGACAGCGATTTCGGATTAGAACGTGCATGTGCGGGCACGAAGCGATTGATCAGACGGTCGTTACAGTGTTGCAAGCAGCACATCGTCGGCAGAGCCGCATTGTTTTTGATCAACCAAAAGCAAAGTGGTGGCACCGGGCCCGAGAAGATATTCGAAAGTAACCACGACGTCAAGACAGTACGCAAGTACAGCGACAAATGGATCAGGATATTGTGTTATTTGTGGCGAACCCAACACAGAGAGATCCGACCACAGTACGTGTTGACAGACGCCCAGACCGATACATTGTTATATTTGAAGCAATTGTGCCGCAACCAGGAGTCCGAAGAGACCCCGATCGAAACGCGGCAGATGAGCATAGCGAAACAGATTGAGCACGCATGCATGGCGTTTTGGATAGCCATGTTAGACCATAACATCGGAGACAGCGAACACAGCAACGGCATCATCAGTGGATTGGCCGTGTTAGCGATTGACGAACGAAACAAAGGATGGAAGCCGGCCACGATATACACACCGATATTGTCCGCCATCATCACAGTCGCCCGTGCAATGGTCGTTTACAAGGCGTACGACAGCAGAAATGCCGTAGTGAAACGATTGACGAGTGTAGAGATGATGAGCGAAGCCAAGGCCAGGCAAATCGCACCAAGCATTTTCGATCGGGTTCAGGAGATGAGCAACAAATTCATGATGTTAGCCGACAAGGACCACAAGCCCACGCCGATGGATTGGATGTTGCACATCAGAACGTTAGGCATGCGCATCCGTTACACCACCAACGCACCCGGAAGCGTGGAATGGCAAGGAAACGAGATCACCATCGGCCAAGCATCATTCCGATTGGCAGATTTAAGGTCGACCGTACAGGGGTTGTACAACAGCACACGTATCCAATTGTTACGGAAGGTGATCATGTTAGACATAGACGACCACGGACGGCCGCGAACAGGAAGCCAGACCACCACGACATTGCCCGAGTTGAACATGGACGACATCAAAGACAATCCCAGCGATACGTGGTCAGACAAGTTCAATTTTTTGGAGTATGCCGTCAACAAGTGGAGCGTAGATGGCAAGAATTGGTTGTTGGACAGAGTGATGGACGACGACAAGTTGATCAAGCAGTTTGTACGTACGACGAACACATCACACGACAGTGAGAACGACAGCAACACCGCCATTCCGTGGAACGAAGACGGCATCAGCAGATATTTCAAGGCCGTCGAGAAGTTCAAGGAACAGTTGTTCGTTTTGGTCCATTTGACAGCCGGCGCCCCCGCCCGCGGTACGGAGAGTGTCACCGTAGCATACGAGAACGGCGTGGACGACCGCGGGTACCGAGGGGTGTTCGTCGACAACGGATTGGTGTCGTTCGTCACATCATACAGCAAGACCGGCGTCAAGGTCATCCACAGATACGTGCCGAGGGAGGTGTCAGAATTGGTCGTTTATTATTTATGGTTGGTCCAGCCATTCGTCAGGGCGTTGCAGAAGATGGTATTCGACCAGAAAGAGTACCGAGCGTTCATTTGGGAGCCGAAGCCCGAAGAGCAGTGGCGAGATCAAGAAGACGAAGATTGGGATGAGATCGAAGCCGAGGAAGAGCGAGCAGACGCCGAGTTGCACACAGACGAAGCCAGCGATGACCGAGACCACGACAGCGACAACCCCGATCACGAGACGGACAGTGACGATGATGGCGAAGTATTCGTCGAGGAGGGGGAGAGTCCAGAAGATGACACACCCCGAAAACCAGCATTCACGCCCAGCAACCCAGATGGAGTTTACGGCACAGACAGATGCCGTCGATTGTTGCAGGAAGTAACACGACACGGCATGGGTGCACGCATCGGGTTGGCCGCATGGCGAGAAGTTTATCCAGCGATCCACCGTCAGTTGGCCGAAGATGATAGCGTCAGGCGAACATTAGACACCGCATTCGGCAGCAGCAAAGAGAAACGAAAGGACCAAGCAGCACAAGCAGAAGAAGCCAGGACCGAGGAAGCCGTTAGAGCGAACCAGGCCGGACATTCGTTAGGAATCGAAGATAGCATGTACGGCCGAATGACCAGAGAGTCACCGTGGATAACGATGCGCGAAAAGGACGCATTCCGAAAAGTCAGCATGGATTGGCACCGCATCGTAGGATTCCAACCAGTCCAGACCGAAGGACACAACACAATCACATCAGTCGCACACATGGAACAACAAGCGGAAGCGGACAAGTTCCAGCGATGGAGAGCGTTCCGGCAAGCCGACATATTGCATGAGTTCAAGAGAATGATGGGCCCAGATGCCGAGTTTAGGGGCGTACAGTACAACATTTTGCAGGCGTTGAAGCAAGGACACAAGAATGTTTTAGGCATCATGCCCACCGGCGGCGGCAAGAGTTTGACATTCATGTTGCCAGCCCGTTGTTCGCCCGGCGGAGTCACCATCGTCGTGGTGCCGTTGACAGCATTAGAAAGCGACATGGTCAGACGTTGCAAGGAGAGCGACATCAAGTGTGCGGTATGGGACGCCGCCCGGCCGCCCGAGTGGGCAAACATCGTATTCGTCACACCAGAGGCAGCGGTCGGACAAGCATTCAAGCGTTTCATGCAACAGAAGAAGTCGACAGGCCAGTTGGATCGATTGGTGATCGATGAGTGCCACGTCGTGTTGGATTCGAGGCGAAAGACCGCCGAAAAGGACGAATGGCGACCAGAGATTTTGGAGTTGTACAAGATGATCGAACAGTCGGTGCAGACATTGTTTTTGACAGCAACATTGCCGCCACAGAACGAGTTGGAGTTTTACAACAAGATGGGCATCAACAAGCACGAAATCGTTAAGATCCGGGACCGCACGACACGCAAAGAGATCAGATATCAGGTTGTGGATTACGAGAAAGAAGAGGAAGAAGAGGCATTGCAGCGCATGGTTGCCGATAAGAAGAGACAATACCCCGGCAAGCAGATCGTTGTGTATTGTTTGAAGATCGAAGACGGCCAGCGATACGCCAAAGCATTGGGTTGCCAGTTATACCACCGGAACATGGGCACAGAGAGCGAAAAGCAAGAAGTGGTCCGACGATTGACGACAGGCCGACAAGACGTGTTCGTAGCAACGAATGCGTTAGGTTTGGGTATCGACGCGCCAACGATCCGAGTGGTCATCCACATGGGAGTTCGAAGATCGATGCGAGATTTCGCACAGGAGAGCGGCCGAGCAGGGAGAGACAGACAGTGGAGCGAGTCGATCATCATGAGATGGCAACGAACACAGCCAGACGGCAGCATCGTACGAGACAAGATGTGGGGAGTGGAAGAGGCGATGAAAGCATTCGTCGATGGCAAGTGTTGCCGACGGGTCACAATCGACAAAGAGATGGATGGAAACAGCGAGAGGTTGGCATGCGAGGTGGACGAGCAAAGATGCGACGTGTGTGCAGGCAAGCCAAGGGGGACGAGACGAAGACGAATCACAGTAGGTTACGGGACGGGCGAAGAGAACGTTTTCGATTGCCCGAGTCCCAGCAGGTCAGCAGAGTCGGAGTTTTTGGATTCAGGATTAGGGTTATCGAGTTCGGTATACCGTCCAAGTACGATGATGTGGCAAGGGGATAGAGAGGAAGAGGAGGAAGAAGAATGCCAAACCGAAGGCGAAGAACAAGACGAGAATATCAATCCCGATTCAGGAGGCGAGATCGAGATCCCAAGGATGTCGAACAAGCGAAGAAAAGGCCAGCAACAAGCAGAGTGGATGACAGCACACCCAGGCACAACCCCGTCGCGACCACCCGGAACAGAATTGCACAACAGCAACACAGCGCGAAGACATCCACCACCACCAGGAGGGTTCATCACACCACAAATGCCACAAGAAGCGTGGGAGACAATGCCAGGATTCCCATCATCATCGTCAATGGGCATCGCATCGCCAACGTCAAGGCCGTTTGGTAAACAGACGACAAGAAGAGCGGCAAGCGATCAAGCACCATTGCAGATGCCATCATCGCCGCCATTGGTGCCGGTGTCAGTGCCAGCAGCAGTCCGGATGCCGACCACACGCCCGGCACCGACAGCGGTCATGTACAGACCGCAGATACAAACAGAAGCAGCGTTAAGAAGCGAGTTCCAAGCGATGCAAAACCGAGCGGAAATCGCCAAGAGAGACAGAATGCAGCAAGAGGAGGACGAAGTACGACAGATGGACAAGTTGGAAGAGCAGTGCGAAGCGTGGAGCAAATGTTGTCCGGTTTGCAAAGCCAGCGGAGTCAGCAGGATCGAAGACAAGACGGATCGTGCGGTAGGACACGATTGGCAAAGGTGCACACACGAGCACGCAGACAACATGCGAGAGATTTGGGAAGTGATGAGAGTGCAGATCAAGAAAACAAACGGGGTTTCGGGATGCCCGGATTGTTTTTTGCCGCAGAAGATTTGCAAGTCATGGAAGGAAGATCACACGAGAGGGTATGGGTTGTACAAGCGGGGTGGAGGTCGATGTCAATATGCCGGATTGGTCAAAGCAGCAGTAGCAGCATTGTTGACGTGCGGAAGCGACGATGACATAGCAGAGCGGGAGGATTGGGTCAAGGAGCGACAAGGGATTAGAGGGCATTCGCACGGGATGCAGTGGATGAGAGAGAAGGTGAGAATCGGAAGGTACGAGACGAACGAGATGTGTCGGTTTTTCAATGTATGGGGATAGCGTAGACATTATAGTGCAGACAGTGTAAGGCGATGCAAAAATCAAGAAGTGATATGAAAAGATATCAAAGACAAAGGAGTACATACATGAGGTGCCAAGTAAGAGGATCAGAGTAGTTAGGATGGATAAGGTAGAGAATTTTGATTTTTTAAGGTGGTTAGTAGAAAGGGGTGGTAGAGAGGGTAAGGAAAGAGGGTATGAAAAATCGAATTTTGACAAGTTAGTGGCAGAAGTTTAGGAGGGGACAGAAGAAGATGCAAAGAACATGGTGCAGGTGTCAAACAGGGTAGAATATACAGAAATTGATTTTTTTTTTGAGAGTTGCAGGTTACAGGTTAAGGATTTGGGAAAAAGACGAAGCGCGACGCCGAGCGGAAACACATATAGCAGAGCACAGGTACCGCCAACAATTCATAAAAAAATGAATATTTTTTTTTAAAGTACGGAAAGTTTGAGAAAAGGAACAGATAGGATGGAAAATAGAAGAAAGAAGAGAATGAAAGGTATATAGGATAAGAAAAGATAGTAGGAGAGAAGAGGACAGGGTGAGCAAGACAGCATAGTGGAAGGGTAAAGTAGGTATACCAAAACGAACAATGAGATAGTAGATTAAGCAAGTAGAGCGGACGAGGTATAGCAAGATAGGTAGACAGTAGTGTATTTAAATACATGGTTAGGGTTTGAAGAGTTAATACATGGTTAGGATTAGCAAAGTTTGTAGAAAGGCAGGAACAAAAGAGAAGAGAACAGGGCAAGAAGGAAAAGAAGAAAGGTATCCAGCCAGGTAGGGCGTCCCAATAGAAAAGAGACAATAGGAAAAGCCACATATAGCGTAGAGGGTATTCCAGAAAAAGAGAGAAGAGAAGGAAGAAGAGGAAGAGAGGATACAAGACCCAGCCAACCCGTCGGGTGTCCCAAGAAGAAGGAGAAGGAGAAAAGATGGCCGGCCAACCCGTCGGGTGTCCCAAGAAGAAGGAGAA
>PBMZ01000167.1 GCA_002722955.1 Planctomycetaceae bacterium
AACAACGCGAATGTCGAGATTGTGTTGGCGTTGATAATCGAAAAACAGGGTCTCGGCCGCCCGCTTGCCCTCGTCGTAACAAGCTCGCGGGCCGATCGGATTGACGTTGCCGTGATACGATTCGGGTTGAGGATGAACGTCGGGGTTGCCGTAGATCTCGCTCGTCGAAGCTTGAAGAACCTTCGCGTTGCAGCGTTTGGCCATGCCCAGCACGTTGATCGCGCCCAACGTGCAGGTTTTCATGGTCTTGATCGGGTTGTATTGATAGTGGCCAGGTGCCGCGGGACAGGCCAGATTGTAGACCTCGTCGACCTCTAACCAGACTGGGTGGGTGATGTCGTGTCGAATCAACTCGAAGTTTGGGCGATCCAGCAAATGGGCGACGTTTTGCTTCTGGCTGGTGAAGAAATTGTCCAGACAGATGACGTCGTGCTCCTCGGCCACCAGGCGATCGCAAATGTGTGAACCGATGAAACCGGCACCGCCAGTCACTAGAATCCGCTTCTTGCTCGACATCTAAAAACGTCCCCATGAGTCTCGTTTCGACTGAAGCTCAATAATAGAACATTCTTGGCGATCTCCGAACCCCAACAGCGACAATGCGAATCAAGCCCCGGAATTGGGGTGTGGTACTTGATTCCCGATTCCTCGATTGGCAGAATGGCGGATCCGGCTGGTTCTGAAATCACCATTCTGGAATATCGTCTTTCAGCCGGTAGTTGCGTCAATTGATAGTCTCGAGTTCTCGAGCCACTATTGAATCAATATCAGAGTCACTTCGATTCATCAAACATCGAATCCAATCAACTGAAGGAAGAGCAATGCAATTAGTTGAGGGGCAAACAGTCGGCATCGACCTGGGAACAACGTTTTCGACGATCGCTCAGTTGAACAATGATGGACATCCGCTCGCACTCGAAAACGTCGATGGCAAAGTGATCACACCCTCGGTTGTGGTGTTGGGTGAAGATGGGCACGTATTGGTTGGCCCGTCGTTCGAGCGAATCTCGATCGAAGATCCTCAAAACGTTATCGAAGCCGTTAAACGTGAAATGGGGAACAAGGACTTCTACGTCGTTTACCAAAACAAGAAGCTGACGCCGGAATTCGTGTCGGCCCTGATCCTGAAGAAGCTCAAGCAAGATGCCGAGTCGCAAATTGGACCGATCGGCAATGCTGTGATCACGGTCCCTTACTACTTCAACGACGTGCGCCGCAAAGCCACTCAAGATGCCGGCCGAATCGCCGGTTTGAACGTGATCGATATCATCAACGAACCGACCGCCGCCACCCTGGCCTTTGCCTGGATGAAAGGTGAACTGGGCCGCACAGACATCGCAGACGATGAAAAAACCATTCTGGTTTACGACCTTGGTGGTGGTACGTTCGATGTCACGGTCGTTCGCTACACGCCAACTCAGTTCCGCGTACTCGCAACGGACGGTGACGTGATGCTCGGTGGTTTGGACTGGAGCCGGCGGATCGTCGATCACATCTCGGAACAGTTCAAGCAAAAGTTCAGTAACGATCCACGCGAAGATCCCGAGACCTTGCAACAGCTCGCTCAGGACTGCGAAGACGCCAAACGCGCCCTCAGCGAAAAGTCGCAAACACCCATCTCTTGCTACTACCAAGGAAACTCGCTGTCAGTCAATCTGACCCGTGGCGACTTCGAACGCATGACCGCGGACTTGTTGCAACGTACACGTGACACGACCGAACTGGTGATTCAACAGTCGGGCATTCGCGATGACGAGCTCAACGATGTTGTGCTGGTCGGTGGTTCGACGCACATGCCGGTAATCGAACAAATGCTGGTCGAGATCTGCGGCGACAAATTTTCCCGAGACGTTGTGCCGGAAGAAGCAGTTGCTCAAGGTGCCGCCATCCACGCGGCGATTATGGAAGCCAAGGCCACTGGTGGCGAGACGCGCATGGGTCAAGCCCTCATAAATCGACTCCGCGCCGTCAACACGAACGATGTCAACTCGCATTCGCTGGGCGTCAAGATTACTGATCCCGATGATCGAAGTCGGAAGATCAATCACGTCATGATTCCCAAGAACACGCAAATTCCCTTCAGCATTAAGCAACGCTTCGTCACAAACTCGAACAACCAAAGCCGCATCCACGTCAACATCTTGGAAGGCGATGCTCGCGACCCCGATGCGTGCGAGCAAATCGGTGATTTTCGGGTCATGGGCTTGCCGCCAAATCTGCCTGCGGGATCTCCGGTCGAATTGGAATACGCGTACGATTCCAACGGACGTATTCAAGCGTCAGCTCGTGAGCTAACCGGTAATCAAGAAGCCTCGACACAAATCGTCCGCGAATCAGGACTGGACGAGAGCGGCGTCGACGCCTTCAAGAGCCTTGCAGACGAATATCAAGTGGAGTAAGGCGAGGCCAAGAGTCAGCTCGATGACAGACCGTTCCTCTGTGCTCATTTGTTGAGGAATGGTCGAATCAGCAACGATGAAGTTCCGACGCGGAGACAGCAGCATTGGAATTGGATGTCTATAAAGAGTGGCTTGGTATTCCCGAGGGCGAGCGGCCTCCGGATCACTATACGTTGTTGCGACTGAAGCAGTTCGAAGACGACGCCGCAAAGATCCGAAACAATTACCGCAAGCTAAACGGCCACGTCCGGAAGTATGCAACCGGACGTTACTCGGTCGAATCCCAAGAATTGCTGAACGAATTGGCGAAAGCCATGTTGTTGCTTACAGACGCTGAGCGTAAGCGTGAGTACGACGACAGCATGGGCCGCGAGTTTGAGGATGTCGGCGATCCCGGCGACGCGCGACAGTTGTCTGGTTGGCTCCGTGAGCAAGGCGTAGCTGGCGGTAAGGTCCGTGAAGCCGAAACCTTCGCCGAAGAACGCGGCCTGACACTGCGTGATGCCGTTGTCCAAATGAAGCTGGTCGATGAAGAGACTGCCGCGATGGGTCAAGCCGTCGAGTTGGGCTTTTCCTACGTCGACCTTGCCGAAACCGTTCCCGATGACAACGTCTTGGATCAAGTCCAACGTAACATGGTCAAACGTAATACGTTTGTGCCTTTGTTCGTTGACGAAGACTATTTGCTGGTCGCCTGCGTTGAAGAACCCCCGCACGAACTGGAAGACGAGCTGCGGATGATCTACGCGCGACCGATTCGGCCAGTCGTCGCGTCCTTGTCGGCGATCAATGCAGCCATCACAAAATACTACGCGCCGGGCGAACGAAACAAACTGAAAGAGGAAGTCGTCGCCGAGGCTCCAAGCGATAAGAAGAAAAAGAAAGAGAAACCCGAAAAGAAGAAGGTGGAGAAGAAGAAGTCGACGGCTGGCAAACGAATGTCTCAGTTGTCTCCGGAAGAACAACAAGAGCGGAAGCAAATCGGCATTCTGATCATCTGTTGGGCACTCATTGGTCCGATTATGTTCGACGAGTTCATCATGAAGCCGTATGTTTTGCCTGGTTTTCTCAACATCGCGTATGTCCCATCGGTCACCACGTTTCTGGTTTCTCCAGCGACGATCTTTTATGTGCTGAAGACTTATTGGAAGTAGGATGTACTCGTGGCCAGCAACACCACGAACGAATCTCAGCTATTGGACATCTTGACACTTAACTTGGTCCCGGGGATCGGACCAAGAACAAACGAGTTGCTCCTTGAGTACTTCCAGTCACCGTCGAAGATTCTGGCCGCCACGCAGAAAGAGCTAGAGCAAGTTCCCGGTGTCGGCCCGAAACTGGCCGCGTCGATCATCAACGCGAAGCAGACCGACAAAGCTGAAATTGAATTAAGGCGCTGTCAGGAAAACGGTTTTTCGTTGTTACCGCGTGATAGCGAAGCGTTCCCAAAGCACTTGCTCGAGATTCCCGACGCACCGAACTTGCTTTACTGCCGAGGCCATCTTCAGCCCCGCGATGAGCTTGCGGTGGCCATTGTCGGATCGCGCCGCTGCACACACTATGGAAGACAACAGGCCGAGATGTTCGCCGCGGCATTGGCTCGTGCAGGGCTGACGATCGTCAGCGGGTTGGCTCGAGGTATCGACGCCTGTGCTCACCGAGGCGCACTCTCAGCCTTCGGTCGTACTATCGCCGTCACCGCGACCGGCTTGTGTGAAATCTATCCGCCCGAGCACAAACAGTTGGCTCAGGAAGTTGCCGCGAACGGGGCCATCGTCACCGAAGGTCGACTGGACCAGAAACCGTCAGCTGGCTTGTTTCCTCAACGAAACCGCATCATCAGCGGTATGTCGTTGGGAGTCATCGTGGTCGAGGCCACTCGCAACAGCGGCGCTTTACACACGGCTCGGCATGCGATGGAGCAAGGCCGAGAAGTCATGGCCATTCCCGGAAGAGTCGACCAGTTAACAAGCGAAGGCTGCCACGACCTAATCCGAGACGGAGCGACCTTGATCACATGTCCCGACGACGTGTTGAAGTCGCTCGGCCCCCTGGTCGAGCCCGTCGAAACTGCCGGCGGCAACGAAACCGTGCACTCGCCGCGGGAGCTAACATTGAACGACCGCGAACGCGAGATCCTGAACCTGGTTACGACTGAGCCTCAACACATCGACGAAATCTTGAGAGCCTCGGACATCGAACCGGCGCGAGTGCTTTCGACGCTAACCGTTCTTGAAATGAAACGGATGATCCGCCGCTTGCCCGGTGGCAGCTTGGTCCGGTCGACTTATTGACGCGATATCATTGCTCGTAACGATTTCGTTGCTCACATTGCCCGACGCGATCGGAGTTTGAATTAAATTGGAGTTTTGCTCGTATGAGAATTCGTCGTATCACATTTCTAAGCCTGCTGCTTCTTGTTTGTTCGATGGCCAGTGCAGAAACGAAAGTCATCGCTGACATCGAATATGCGAAACCTGATGGGCATTCGTTGAAGCTAGATTTGTACTTGCCCGGAGATTCAAACGAAGCGCGCCCGGCGATTGTGTTTGTTCATGGGGGTGGTTGGAAAAACGGTAGCAAGAAGAGTGCCAAGAGAAATGCCAGCTGGCTTGCTGAACATGGATTCGTCGTGGCCGGTATCAATTATCGTTTGACACAAGTTGCCGGTTGGCCCGCTCAAATTGACGACTGTTATACGGCCGTTCGTTGGTTGCGAGCTAATGCTGGAAAGTACAACATCGATTCGGAAAACATTGGCGCCTTTGGGACTTCAGCTGGCGCGCATCTGGTAGCGTTGATGGGCACTCGAAAATATCCGGGCAAAGAAGGCGAATCCAGCCGCGTGAAAGCAGTCTGCGATTGGTTCGGTCCCAGCGATCTACTGAGCATGCCACCAAACAACATCGGGAACGGACGCACTGCGGAGGACGTTGCCAACAGCAATGGCGCGAAACTGCTAAGAGCCACAGTTCGCGAAGTCCCCAAACTTGCCAAGGACGCCAGTGCATACTTCAACGTATCGTTCGATGACGCCGCCTTTCTCATCATGCACGGCGATCAAGACAAAGGCGTCCCGCTCGAACAAAGCCAGAAGCTGCACGCAGCACTGACCAAAGCAAAGGTCTCTTCGAAACTGCATGTCATCAAAGGGGCTGGTCATGGTGGGAAACTGTTTCACACTCCCAAAGCCCACCAGATGGTCGTCGACTTTTTCACCTCGAAACTGAAGAAGAAGTGAGTACAATGGAAACGAGTTCTGCATCCTTGCTAGAGGGCGTGCAATGGCAACAGCAACTATCAATTCCATTCCTGAAGCCAAGTCTGCTCGATTGAGCAAGTGGCATGCCTTCACATTTCTAGCCGTTTGCTTGATCCTCAACCCCATCATCTTGCTGGGCGGATCGACAACATTGCTGGACGGTCTGAGGCTTCGGCTCTGCACGATCAGCGGACCGTTCGTGATGCTCCTCGATGGTGCCTGGACAGAAAGCGTTGGCAATCGCACCTCAACCACCGCTTGCATCGTCGCTCCGATTCTTATGCTCGCAATCGTTCTACAAGTGTTTTGGCGTCCAAGTTCACCGATCGTCAACAGCTGCCGATATCTTCTATGGATCATTGGCTGGCAAGTCTGGCTTGCCGGGGCCGCATATATGTTGGGAACCTCTCTTCCGTAACACTCGAGCAATGTATGCGCGTTCGGCGCGACGACTCCGCTGGCGTAGGTCGGGCCTGACGGAACGAGTCATCCGGTCGCCCACAAGAATATCACGATGAGCAATATATTCGTGGTGGCGAATGCCAACGCCGGGGCGATCAAGTAGACGACCAGTGGTTTTGTTGACGTCGATGCATGCATCGAGCCGTCTTTTGCAATCAACGGTTCGCTCGGCACGCTCTTCAGGGTGATGGCATCACCGACTTTGTTGGGGGCATAGAGAACGTATTCTGTCTCGGAATCACTGTATTGTTCGGGAGTGTGCGACGAGACGGTGCAGTGTTGGATTTGACCATCTTGATCTTCGAACTCGAACTTCATGCGGAAGACTGTTCGTTCGTTGATGCTGGCGTTGGTTCTTTGACGTCCAACGAGTTTGGCTGGTGCGATGATTCCCGATCGAGCCAATTGGAGTCGCTGGTAGGCTTTCCCCATCGAAGCCGCAATCAGTCCCAGGCCGATTACGGGCCAGATGGCGGACGAGGCTAGGATCATCTTGATTTGTGTTTGCTGGAACTCGTCAATCAACGCTAAGAACAAAGCCAACACGCCGGCCGCTGCGGCTTGGAAGAAACAGCTGAACTGATTGAAGAAGCCGGCCACAAAAATGCGGGACATGATGGGGAAGGCGATCGATCGCGGTACCTGGTTGGCTCGACGTAGGATTTTGTCAACTGGTGCATCGTCGGCGATTGTCTCTTCGCGAAATTCTCGCACTCGACGCTCGACCGTACCGTCCTGAAGTTCTCTCAAATGCTTGGCCAAATAGTGCGCGAAACCTGACACGAGCAGGCTGACGACCATCGCGCCGCCACTGGCAATGATTGCGTTGAGGTCAACCTCGCCTTGGAACAACTTGACTAAAGCAAGGACCAGGTTGACTGCGCCAACACAAAAGATCAGGCCGGCAACGCAGAAAACGACTCGCTTGACCAAGACACCGACTTGGAGCATCTGTGGACCGATCTTGCCCATCACTTTTCCCCTTCCGGTGGGTGTTGCTGGGAATCCTTACGACTCGCAAAACCGCTCAATTGCGGCAAACGACGTAAATTGTTTTTTGACCACAACTTGGGCCGACAACGCATCGATTGCGTAACATCAGAGACTGATGTCTTCCTTGGAAATATCGGATGTTAATCGCATGACGGCGTTCGCTCAAGGCAGCAGGCTCCCAGAACCGGTCGAGCTCTCCAAAGACGGTGACCAAATCGACGACTTGGATCAATTGCTCAATATGGCTGACGAGGACCTCGGCAACCTAACCCGAGTGCGCGTGTCGGCTCCCGCATTAGAAACAGTCGTGACGACTGTTGCTCGGAAGAAGAGCACGGTTGGTCGTTCTCCAGCGGCCGTATTCGTCATTAGCCACGAAATGATTCGTCGTAGCGGTGCCCGGAGCATCCCCGAAGTGTTGCGAATGGCTCCGGGAGTCCAAGTGGCGCGAATCGATTCCAATAAGTGGGCGGTCTCGATCCGTGGCTTCAACAATCGCTTCTCGAACAAGCTGCTGGTTCAGATCGACGGACGCAGCGTTTATACGCCGCTGTTCGGCGGCGTGTTTTGGGACGTGCAAGACGTACTGTTAGAGGACGTTGAGCGGATCGAAGTCATTCGAGGACCAGGTGCATCTGTCTGGGGCGAGAACGCAGTTAACGGCGTGATAAACATCATTACAAAGAATGCAAAAGACACTCAGGGAACATTCATCGAATCCGGCGGCGGAACGGAACGAGCATTCGGTTCGGCTCGAGTCGGCGGCAAACTGGGCGACAACGCTTTCTATCGAGTCTACGGAAAGTGGTTTGAACGAGACCAGGGATTTGCCTCGATGGACGGCGCCCACGATGATTGGCGCATGGGCCGCACGGGCATGCGAATCGATTGGACGCCCGATGATGACAAGACGATCACATTTCAAGGCGACTACTACGATGGGTACACGGGCCGGAGAACAGTGTTCGTGGCTCCAGCGCCAAATCTGATCGATATCGTTGATGACGACGCTCATGTTTCGGGTGGCAATTTCTTGATGCGCTTCTCACACATCTTGGATTGCGAATCGGATTACTCATTGCAGTTCTACTATGACCGTACAGAGCGAGATTATGTGGCTCGAGGTTTTGAGGAAGACCGCGACACGATTGACATCGATTTGCAACATCGATTTCAAGCCGGCGACGGCCACTCAATCGTATGGGGAGCCGGTTACCGCTACAGCGAAGGTCGAGTTGGCGTCGAGCCGTTCTTCATCGACTTCGATCCAATTCGTCGTACGACGGATCACTTCAGCTTCTTCATTCAGGACGAGATCACACTGGCTGAAAACGAGCTTTACTTGACCTTGGGAACGAAGCTCTCTGACAACGACTTCACCGAATTCGAGGTCCAGCCGTCAGCGCGGCTGCTTTGGACTCCGACCGAACGACATTCTCTTTGGGCATCGGTTTCCCGCGCAGTCCGCATCCCCTCAAGAGGTGAAGTGAACTCGCGATTGACGGCTCCACCGTTCAACTTGCCCGGACCAACACTGGTCTATCCCGTTGTGTTGGGTAGCCGAGACTTAGAATCGGAGAAGCTGGTTGCTTATGAGCTGGGTGTCCGTGAACAAGTGAACGAGCACTTCTCATGGGACTTAGCCGTGTTCTTTCATGACTACGACGACCTGGTATCAAACATGACAGGAACGCCGACAGTGGCTGCTCCTGAAGGATTGATCTTGCCCTTGAGTTTGGTGAATACCGCACAAGAACAAACTTATGGTGCGGAATTGGCAAGTACCTTGGACGTCACCGAATCGTGGCGGTTGATGGGTGCCTATAGCTTTCTTCGATCGGCAAACCAATCGAATGGCGGAGATCCTCGGAACCAACTGTATCTCCAATCGTCATGGGACCTGTTGTGCGATTGGGAGTTTGATCTGACCGGCCGCTATGTCGATTCTCTTGAAGCCGGAAACATCGACGCTTACTTCGCCATGGATGCAAGACTTGCATGGAGGCCACGGGAGTCGGTTGAGGTATTCGTCATCGGAAGGCATCTCCTAGACCAAGAACATCCCGAATTTGTCAGTGATCCGCTAACAGGAAACCAAGCTACCGAAGTTCAGCGCGAAGTCTATGGATGAATTAGCCTCAGATTCTAGGCTCTGAAGCGATTCTCGCGTGACGATCTCCTCGATGACCTAAGCTTTGGCAGCGTTCTGCGCACGCTTTGCGTGTTCATCAATCAACAAGTTTCTCGGTAGTCGTGCCACGCAGACGAAAAGAGCCTCGGTGAAACAACTTGGCCAGAGTCTGAAGCGAGCTCAATGGCACACTACTGTTGCGCTGATCGCATGCTTCTTGCTGACGCTCACAACGACTTCAGTCGTCGTCACTCAAGAATCAGTCATTGATGTTGATAAGGAATATGACGTCAAAGCCGTCTATCTTTATAGCTTTGGACGCTACGTGCGTTGGCCTAAAGATAGCTTCAGCACACCTAGAGCACGCCGTTCGCAAACGAACTCATGAGTTGAATCAATCTCGCAAGGAAGTCATCCGCTGCTTGGCCCGCGCGGCCGAGTTTCGCGATGACCAAACCGGCCACCACATTGCACGTGTCGGACGCTATGCGCGTCTGATCGCCGAACAACTTGGTTACCAAGACGAGGCTGCCGACACGATCGAGTTGGCGGCGCAGCTGCACGATGTGGGCAAGATCGGGCTCCCCGATGACGTGCTCTTGAAAGAGGGCAAGTTAACACCCGAGGAGTTTGAGTTGATTCAAAAGCATCCTTCATTCGGCGTGAAGATCATCTATCGCATGCCTGACAGCGAAATCACTCAACTCAAACGTCATTCGAAGTTGGGTTCCGAAATGCTTAAGGCAACAACGTCACCGATTCTTGACGTCGCTGCTCAGATCGCACTGACCCACCATGAGCGATGGGACGGAACTGGGTACCCGTTGGGGCTTGCTGGTACTGACATTCCCTTGGAAGGGCGGATCACAGCCGTCGCAGATGTGTTTGACGCCCTCAGCACAAAGCGGCCGTACAAGGTGGCCTATCCATTGAATAAGTGCTTTGAGATCTTGGAAGAAGGACGTGGCACGCGGTTCGATCCTGACATCCTGGATGCATTCTTCCGTGTCGAGAAGAGATCATTCACACGCAGATCGAATTCGCCGATCCCGCCTAAGCCGTTCGTAGTGGACTTCGCCAGAAGTCCCAATCAGGCGTTCTCACGAAATGATTTCCGTCAAGACCTCGCCACCAATGTCGGTTAATTGGCGGTTGCGGCCAGCGTGAAGATATCTGAGTTGCTCGTCGTCGAGCCCTAGAAGGTCAAGAATCGTGGCGTGCACGTTCCGAATTGGAATCGGTTCGCCGGCCGAGCGAAGACTGAATTCGTCGGTTTCGCCAGCCGTCGCGCCGCCTTTGACGTTGCCTCCAGCCACCCACATGGTCAGTGCATGCGAGTTATGTTCGCGGCCGGGACTCTTGCCAAGTCCACCGTTAACGAATGGCGTGCGTCCCATCTCGGACGCCCATACGACAAGCGTCTCGTCCAGTAAGTCGCGCTGTTTCAAATCCGACAGCAACGCTGCGATCGGTTGATCAACTTCGCGCGAGTGACGAATCATGCGGCCTTTGACATCGCCGTGATCGTCCCAACTGTAGCCGCCAATTTGAACGCCGTGAATCAACAGAGTGTAGCGAACACCACTCTCCACCAATCGTCGAGCCAGCAAACATTGGCGGGCGAAACCGGCCGTCGAGCCGTTGTCCAAACCGTACAACTTGCGAATGTGCTGCGGCTCGTCCGAGATATCGACTAGCTCGGGGGCTTCTAACTGCATTCGAAACGCCAATTCATAGGCGCTGATCCGCGCTTCCAGTTCGCTGTTCTCGCGCGACCTAAGATGACGTCGATTCAAGAAGTTAAGTGCATCCAACTCGCGCCGCTGTTGCTCGCGAGTCATGCCAACAGGACGATCGAGGTTCAAGATTGGCGTACCTTTCGGTCGCAGCAAAGTGCCTTGGTAAGCGGCCGGCAAGTAACCGTTCGCCCAAACCGCCGCGCCGTTAACCGGGGCTCCACGGGGATCTTGAATCACCACGTAAGATGGCATGTTTTGATTGGGAGTGCCCAAGCCATAGCTGACCCACGAACCAACGGACGGGCTGCCTGGAAACTGGCTGCCCGTTGTCACGTGCAATGTTGAGGGACCGTGGTTTTGATTGTCCGTCTTGATTCCATGAATGAAGGCAAGGTCGTCGGCGTGCTTTGCCAAATGCGGATAAAGCTCGCTCATGTATCGGTCGGACTCGCCATGCTTTTGAAACTTGAACGGGCTGCCAACACACGAGTGATGAAAACTTAACCGGCCTTGCAACTCCCCCGTGATATCCGGAGTCCGCGGCAGCGGCTTGCCGTGCAGCCTATTCAGCTCGGGCTTGTAATCAAACGAATCAATTTGGCTCGCGCCACCTTG
Source organism: Planctomycetaceae bacterium (assembly GCA_002722955.1). Taxonomy (GTDB): domain Bacteria; phylum Planctomycetota; class Planctomycetia; order Planctomycetales; family Planctomycetaceae. The sequence continues at coordinate 11,602 of PBMZ01000167.1, forward strand.
CATGAACAAGAAGATGCAATGTTTCGCCTTGCGAGCATGATGCTGCGGCTGTTCTGCCTGAGGATTGCGCTCGGCGGCTTCCAACTGATCGGCCAACAGCGAACTGAGCGCCATCGCGCCAATGCCGTTGTAAGATGTCTGCAACAGATCGCGTCTGGAGAGTTGTTCAATCCACATAAATGAATTCGTTGCTGTTGAATAAGATTCGGCACAATCCGATCAAAGCTTGCTTGGGCGAGGTGGCGGATTCCATAAACTGCTTCAGCCTCTTCATTTCATCGGCAATCGGCGGTCGAGAGAATGCCAATCCGAAGGCAACTTGAAGCTGCTTCTCGATGTCTTCGCCAGCCTGCTTGCGAACGCGAGTGGCAAAGTGAGCGGCTTCCTCATTGACGAACTCGCCATTGTACATCGCCAACGCTTGAAGTGGCGTGACCGATGTTCGCCGTCGCGGTCGAGATTGGTCGCATACTAAGCTGTCAAAAGACTGCATCAACGGCATCGTCAGAGTCCGCTGCTGGTAAATGTAGATACTTCGCTTGCGACCTTCTGGTCCGTACTGCATATCCCATTTGCTGTTGGTGTACTTGACGCGATCGGCGATGTCGTTGGGCAATGGCGGAAAAATGGGAAGCCCGAATTGTTCGGAATTCAACCGCCCGCTAACGGCAAGCACACTGTCACGAACAGCCTCGGCTTCAAGTCGTCGACTGCGGAAACGCCAAAGATCGATGTTCTCTGGATCAACTTTTGCGGCCGCAGCGTTTTCGTGCATTGACGTTTGTCGGTAAGCGTTCGAGGTGACCATCAATCGATGCATCTTCTTGATGCTCCAGCCATTCTTGATGAACTGGTTTGCTAACCAATCCAATAGCTCTTCGTGTGAGGCCCCGCCGCTTAGTTGCCCGAAGTCGCTGGGCGTCGCCACGATGCCTCGCCCGAAATGCCAGTGCCATAAACGATTGACCATGACTCGTGCGGTCAACGGATTGCTGGGGCTGGCGATCCATTGAGCCAATGCCATCCGTCGGCTTCGAGTGGGCCAGCGTTTGAACGGGTCCAATCGGATCTTGGCCGGCTCTTGATGACCAGTAATGCAGCTCAAGAATCCCGGCGTGACGACTTCACCTGGATTGTCATACTCACCACGAATCATCACGCGCGAGGTTGGGACTCCGGGTTCGTACGGTGGTCCGTAAGAATGCCGAAGCGACATCGCGACAGGACGCAGGCGTTTTAGATGCTGCGGAATGAATGTTTCTCGCGACTGCAAATGGCGGTAACGCCGTTTGTCCTCGATGCTGATACGGTCGTCTTTCGGGTTGTTGACGATGGCGTCTAATGCGTTGTTGCGCGCCGCTGTCGGATTGATGAAAGTGCAAAGGTACGCACCATTGCCGCCGACTTCGAAGCCGTAACCCTCGTGTTTGTGCGTGGCCGAATAGACAACGACAATCGCCCCTTGCTGGTGCTTCACAAACTTTGCCGCTTCATTGATCGGTCCGACAAGGAAGGCTTTGTCAAATCGCACAGCCGCTGACTTGCCCAACCTGTCGAGCGTCGGCTGCAGTCCTTGATCCGATTGAGAAATTCGAACACCGCAAACTCGATCCGTCCACGATGTGACGGCACTTCCCGCTTTCGGGTTGTTCGTCTTTGGGTCGGCATCCAAATCAGCGGCGTCCAGCCAAAAGCTTAGACCCTTCACGGGCATTGCTTTCGGTTGCCCCGCTTCGTACTTCTCACGAATGTAAACTTCCAACTGGTTGCGTTCGTCGCTGCCGAGCGGATGGTCGAAGATCATGATCTCGGCGAATTTGCCGACGTGAAAAGCACCGCCGGAGACGATCTTGCCTGTACCTTCTGAGTACTGCCCCAACGACACGTGCGCCGTATTGGGAATGTCCCCGAACCACTTGCCCACGTTCTGGCCGGCCAGCGAACCCGTTGATCCGGAGCCTTGGTTGTCCGTGAAAAATTGCCATTGTTGGCCTGTGCCGTTGATCACGTTCCAGTGAAGCTTGCCGTCGTTGACCTTTGTTTGGTCAAAGTAATAGTCGTTGCCCAGCGGCCCACCGAGAGCTTGAAGCCCAAAGCCAGCGAAGCTTCCGACGCCTTGTTGCAAGCGTTTGGTCAGTGCCGCTAGCTCGGTCTTGGACTCGGCGAGTTCCTTTTGCAAGGCGGCTTGTTTCTTGCTCGCCCAGTCCTGTTCGTTCTTTCGATAAAAAGACGCCGTCAAGGGGCCGCCGATTTGAAAGCCGTCGCCTGGCTCCGGTCTCGCCAACGAGACAGTCGCGAAGAAGGCCTTCATGCGGTAAAAGTCCTTCGTCGGGATGTCGTCATATTTATGATCATGACACTTCGCGCATCCGACCGTCAGTCCCAAGAACACCGAACTGACAGTGTCGGTCATCTCGCTAAGCAACTCATGACGCGACTCGTCGCCACGCGGTTCTGTGAACGGGGCCAGACGCAAGAACGTCAGCGCGACAACATGTTCCGCCTTAACGCCCGGCAAGTCGCCCGCTCCCAAGACCTCGGCGAATTCGTCGCCAGCGATTTGCTCCTTGATGAATAAGTCGTACGGCTTGTCGTTGTTGAAGGCATCGATGACGTAGTCTCGATATCGCCAAGCGTGCGGCAAATCCGGGTCGCCTTCGTAACCAGCCGTGTCGGCATAGCGAGCTAAATCCAGCCAAAGCCGCGCCCATCGCTCGCCATAACGTGGGTCTTTTAGCAATCGGTCAACTAGCTTCTCATAAGACTTTGCGTCCGTGTCATTCAGAAACGTTTGAACTTCGTCCGGAGTCGGCGGCAACCCAATCAAATCAAAGTACAGCCGCCGCACTAGCGACCGTTTCGAAGCCTCCGGCGCCGGTTTGACGTCCCGGTGTTCTAACTTGGAAAGAATGAAAGCATCGATCTGGTTACGAACCCAAGGCTGCTGTTGAACCTCGGGTAACTTGACATCCTGCAGCTTCGTAAACGGCCAAGCTCGCGGCGCGTCTTCAGCCTGAGCAACACTGCACGCGACGGCAAGAATCGAAAGATACGTGGCGAACGATTTCATAGGCGTCAGTTTACCATGTAATGCCGTGAATTGTCTGCATACATACTTCGGAAGATGCGATTGGGTGTGCTCACGGATTTTCGTTTTTGTTTCTGGATGGTGATTTAGCGATTCTTGATGGTAACCCGTCGCGTGAGCGAGTCCTTCACTCACCAGCGCCGAGACTCTTGTAGCTAAGACGCCTGCTCCGTGCGCCAATGCGTTGAAGTCTGTGGTCGCACAAATTCATTGCGACCACAAATCGTCAAAGCTTTCTGTGAACCACTGCTCACGCTTTGTGTCTGTGTCTGCCAATGACGGGTACGGCGCGCATCTACGTGACCGTTTGCCCAAATTCGTGAAGCGTTCTTTCTGCCTGCCACTCAACGAGACGGCTCCTTGGCAAGGAGTCCCTTGCGCGCGTGGCGCTGTTGGCAGATTTCGTTTCGTTCCCAATTTCTTCAACCTCAAGAAAGGAGGTAACAATGGCCAAGGGAACGTCTATTAGAGAGAAGGTGAATGTCAACGTTGGAACCATCGGTCACATTGACCACGGCAAGACGATGCTCGCCTCAGCCATCCTGCGTGTTCAATCCGAAATGGGGCTTGCCGAATACAAGCCTTATGAACAAATCGCCGTTGGTGGCAGCGTACGCGACAAGAACAAGACGGTGACCGTCATCGCCTCGCACGTTGAGTACGAAACCGACCGGCGGCATTACGCTCACATTGACTGCCCGGGACATGCGGACTTTATCAAGAACATGATCACCGGTGCGGCTCAAATGGATGGCGCTGTGCTATTAGTGTCGGTTGCCGACGGTCCCATGCCGCAAACTCGCGAGCATGTTTTGTTGGCACGGCAAGTCGGTGTGCCTAGGCTCGTCGTGTTTATGAACAAATGCGATTTGGTCGAGGACTCGGAACTCTTGGAATTGGTCGAGATGGAGTTGCGTGATCTTTTGTCGCAATACGGATTTCCCGGTGACGAGATTCCTTTCATCCGCGGCTCGGCCAAGGTGGCGCACAACAACCCGAGCGATCCAAGTAGCTCTCAATGTATCGTCGACCTACTTGCGGCACTTGATAGCTACATACCGGAACCGGCTCGCGATGTCGACAAGCCATTCCTGATGCCGGTCGAGAACGTCTTCTCTATCGACGGAATCGGGACGATTGCCACCGGTGCGATCGAACAAGGCATGATTCGGCCGGGCGACGAAATTGACATCGTTGGTCTTGCCGATGACGCACGAACGACGGTCTGCACGAGCGTCGAGATGTTCGGACGCATCATGGATTCGGCCGAGGCGGGTGACAATGTGGGCTTGCGTTTGCGCGGTGTCCGTCGCGACGAAGTGCAGCGCGGTCACGTTATTGCCGCCAAGAAAAGTCTAAGCCCGCGAAAGCGATTTCAAGCGGAAGTCTATGTCCTCGGAAAGGATGAAGGGGGACGTCACACTCCGTTCTTCAGCGGTTACTCGCCGCAGTTCTTCTTCCGAACGACGGACGTCACCGGTACGACGGCTCTTCTAGGAGACGCCGAAATGTGTATGCCCGGCGAGGGCGTGCAGTTGGACGTCAACTTGAATTGTCCCGTCGCATTTGATGTCGACGACCGCTTCGCGATCCGCGAAGGCGGCAAGACTGTTGGTTCGGGCGTTGTCACTGAAATCGGTGACTAGTCGCCTGTCTTCTTAAGTCTGGAGCCCCCCGCTTGGGGCTCCAGGCGATCTTTGTCTGCATCGTAGTGGTGGCTTCCAGCCGCCATTCTTCTCCACGGTAGTGGTGGTGAGAAGCTACCATTACGAGAACAGCCGTCGCTACCTTTACGAATGAGCTTGTGAGTCCGCGGCCTTAATCGCCCGATTCTCTGAAGCGTTGCTTGAAACTGCGATTTGTTGCCGTTTATCCTGCGGTTGGCCCAGTATTGCTCCATCGATCGGGATCATCATGAAACAAATCCAGAAACTGACTGTCTTTTGGTTACTACTGCTGTCGTCGTTCTTCGTCACGATGATCACTACTAACTGCCGCGCTGGCAGTCCCGCCGTTCAAGTCTCTAATATTCGCCGAGTGTTCCACAATGGCGAACACAATGCGTTCACCGATCTGGTGAAGTTTCAAGGCCGCTACTATTTGACGTTTCGCAGTTGTCCCGATGGTCACATGGTGCATCCCACGGCGACCGTGATCGTGTTGGTCAGCGATGATTTCAAACAATGGAAGCAAGTCCACCGTTTCGGTGTTCCGCTGCGAGACACTCGTGATCCGCACTTCTTGGTCTTTAAGGAAAACCTGTTCGTCTACACGGGTACGTGGTATAGCGGCAAGACAACTCTCCCTCCAGCCGATTGGGATTTGAACCAACACCTGGGTTTCGCGGCTTGGACCGGTGACGGTGCCAAGTGGCACAGCCCCATCATGCTTGATGGCACTTTCGGTCACTACATTTGGAGAGCCGCGGTTCACAACGACAAGGTTTACCTTTGTGGTCGACGCAAGATCGGCTTCGAAATCAAAGAGCGCGGCGAGGGTCGGCAGGTGGAATCTTTGATGCTCGAGAGTGACGACGGGCTGATCTTTCGCAAACGAGCCGTCTTTCAGGAAATTGAGGGTGACGAGACCGCCTTCTTGTTCGATCCCGACGGAAGCATTACCGCTATTGGTCGGCGAGGCAGCAAGACTGCTCAGTTTCTCCATTCGAAGCCGCCCTACAAGAAGTGGGACCGCCGAGATTTGGGACGCTTTGTGGGTGGTCCATTGCTGACGCGTTGGGACGGTCGGTTGCTTGTCGGAGGACGCAAGTTCACGCCCGAGAAGCGAGCCCGAACGTCGATGTGCTGGTTGGTTGACGGAAAACTTAAAGAGTTCGCCGAACTACCAAGTGGTGGAGACACGTCATACCCCGGGTTCATTGAGCTCTCGCCAACAAAAGCCGTCATGTCGTGGTACTCGTCCCACGAAAAAGACGCAACAGGCCGAGCCATCACGGCCATCTATATGGCGGATCTAGAAATCGTGGAGTAAAGCGTCGAGGTGGCTACGATTGCCGCTTCCATCGTTTTGCGAGTTCACTCCAAGAAGGCGTCTGCATACCGTCAAGTTCCTGCAACGCGGGCGTCCGCTGGATGACGTCTTCGTACAACTTGACGATGGCCTCGCCCATTTGCCACAGCGCGTGGCGGAAGTTGGCTTTCTTGGCCGCGGCGATCATCTCGGCATAGCTGAGTCCGCCGGCTTGTTGGCTGAGTGACTCGTCGCAATGCCAGCCCTTGCCGACTTTTCGGAGCTTGTAGAGTTTGACCAATCGAGGGCCGCGGATCGTCATGTACCGTCGGTTCTCGGCAAGCACGGCTTTCAACAATGGCGACAAGTGTGGAGCCCAGGCGTTGGGAAACATGCGAGCCAACTCGCCCCGCGGTTTGCCGACGCGCATGTAATGCGATTGAATCGGTTCAACGGGTGTCTCGGCAAGGTCGGCCAACAGTGCGGTCCAGTTGATGCCTAGTTCCTTGGCTCCGATCTCGTGGTAAGTGACCAAATCCTGGATTGGTCGGTTCCGCGGCGTGTACTTTCCATCCAGAAGATTTAAGTCAACGCCTGGCTGCTTCGACTTAATCAACGAATCACCCACAATGTGAGCCATCCATCCGAACAGATACGCCAATTTCCGTTCGCCGGGCCCATAGAAGTCGACAGCATCCTGCACAACCGCCGCGCAATAATCTGCCAGGTGATCCCACGGTACAGTGTGCTGTCGCTCTTGAGTTGCCCAGCCAAAAACGACGTGAGCGCGTCCATAGAACGTGCGATGAATCTCACGCGGTCGATACGATTGGTCCTCAAACTTCAGCGACCACGGCATGACCTCTCCGCCGGTAAGTGGACTCTTCGTCAGAGTTGCCGTGCCGTACCCGACATCTTTCCCAGTATCAACGCACGTAGCCTCGGGCATCGTCTGCACATCGCAGCCTAGATAAGCTCCACAAAGATAGCTGGCATAGTTGCGATTGATGATGCCACAAACTGGCAGCTTGCGTTCCTCGGCCGCGATACCACCAAGAATCGCGTACATACTGTGACCAATGATGCCACTCATGAAGGAACACCAATTCTACCGAAACACAGTCATCATGCGAATTAGCCTAATGCTTGTGCAAATGGAACAGCTTGTTCTTTTTGTCTCCCTTCGCGAAGACATAGGCGATCAGGTCGAGGATTTCTTCCTTAGACAGCTTGTCGAGCAAACCTTTGGGCATCATCGAAACGTTCGACTTCTTGCGGGCGTCGATGTCGTCTTTTGGGATGATCGTGGGTTTTCCTTTAGCCAGCGGGTCGATCACGATTGAGACGTTGTTGGCGTCTTCTTTGATGACCATGCCGGTGACTGTTTTGCCGGTGATGAGTTGGAACGAGTACGAAGCGAACTTGTCGTGGATGTCTTTTGAGGGTTCGATGAGTGAACGTAAGATGTGTTCGCTCGTGGCCTTCTTGTCGGCAAGTTTTGCCAAGTCTGGGCCGAAGACGTTGCCTTCGTTGTTTAGACGGTGGCAAGCGACGCAGTTGGCGACTTTGAACAATTGTTTGCCAACGTCGAAGTTGCGGTTCATCGGCAGTTCTTTAACGTCGCCGATCAATTCTTCGAACTTCCAGGCTTTGCCGCGCGTGTTGAACTTCAACAGCTCGTCTTTGAGAGGCAACCGATTCGCGGCCAAATACGCTACCGGGTCGGCTCGATACTCTGCCAAGTTGGCGACTACGTACAACGCTCCATACATGCGGCGATAGTGACCGGGGTAGGTGCAAACATAGGGATAGACGCCGGGCGTCTTCGGTGCTTCGAAGGCGATGGCTTGGTTTTCACCGGTTTGCAAAAGCTTGCTGCCGATCAGGACTTTGCCCGATTTCGGGATATAGCCGCGAGCCTGAAAGTCGGCGTCGCGGGCCGAGCGTTCGGCCAACTCGCCAACTTCTTCCAACGATCCCGGCATCACGATCGCAAAGTTGTGTGGCATGTTATCGGTGTTCGAGAAACGGAACTCGACGGGTTTACCAGCTTGGACGGCGATGCGTTCCTTGTCGTAAATCATCCGGTGCGGAACCGTGCCGATCGCAATGACGGGCACATCCAGGTTTTGCAGCCGAGCTTCCACTTCGGCGGCAACTTCTTGCGGCAATGTTGTTGAGAGGAATCTTGCAAAGCCGACGGTTGTTGCGGCTGTGGGGCTGGTTCGGTAAGCAGCAGGAAGCTCGCCCAAGAATCCGACAAGGTTGTCGACCAGCGGTCGCACTTCGCCTTTGGGCCAGTGTTCTTTCTTGATCTTTGCCAACGCACCGATCGCGGCGGGACGATGTTTGCCGGCTTTGACCAACGCGGCCAGTGCGGTGAACTTCTCAGTGTCGCGACCGGGGATGCTCGATAGCGCGGCGATTGCCATGTCGTGCAATGTTTCTCCGCCGCTGATGGCGAGGTTATCGGCTGGCACGTTTCCGCGTTTGATACCGGGACCTTGCCATTGGAATCGCAAGCCATCGCCGCCGCCGTTATCGAAGTAGGTGACTACCAACTTGTGCAGTCCGGCGGGAAGCGTGACGCTTGCGGATTTCTCGACCATGCCATGCAATCCATCGTTGTTGATCAGCTGCTTATCGTTCAGATAAACACGCGAGCCGTCATCCGAAGCGATGTAAAACGTGTACTTGCCGGACCTCGGTGCAAGGATGTTGCCGGTGAACTTCAGAGCGAATTTGTCAACGGCCTTCTTTTGCGGCACGTTCATCTCGACGCGAGGAACGATGCCACTGGCTTTCGGCTTCATCTTATTCAGAGTTTCGATGGCAACGTTGCTGCTACTCGGAGCGTAATAGTCGACATGAATGCCGCTTTGCTGAATGCTTGAACTGCCTTCGCTGCCAAGACCTGACGGCAACTCGTCGATCAAGGGCAACACCTTTTCAAATAAGGCAGTGCGAGCTTGCGGATGCACGTTCGGCACAGCTTTCAGGAAGTCACGCAAACGATCTTTGCTCTTCGAGGCAGCAAGAAACGCGTCGTCTCCTGACAACGTGGCCTTGACCCAACCAGCGATTGCCAACTGGCGCGTCGATTCTTGTTTGCCGCCAGTGGCCAATGCCTCAAGGCGATCTTGTACCTTGGCTCGCTCCGGTGAGGGTTGACTGCTGACAAGATTCGTCAAGCCTGCGGTGTTCACATCAGCCTTGTCACGATTTTCGACAAGATCGAACAGCAGGCCCACTTCGTCGGTCTTGCGGATCGCGGCGAGACCTTTCAGCGATGGGCCTAATTGAGCCACCGGAACATTGGGGCGAGAAAGAATCGCTTCGTAGACGGCTTCGTTTTTCTCGAGCTTCAACAAGTCGTTGACGCTGGCTTTGGACAAGTAGTACGCGTACGCCGACTTAGCCACGGGACCCGTTGCCTTGATGTCGGCGGCAACTCGGCCGTCGATGTTCAACAACCCGCGAGCGTAGTTCAACACGTTGTTCATTTCAGGATCGCCTGGTCGTGCGGCCGCTTCGTAAAACGCTTGCGCGGCTGCGTCGCCTTCGAAGTTCACGGCTGCCTTAACTGCTTCGGCTCGCACCAATGCCGAGTCATCAGCACCAGCAGCGGCTAGTGTTTCTTGCCATTCACCCGTGCGGCCGGCCCAGTGGCCCAGCGTTCGAATCGCGGCGGCTCGCACGCGCGGCTCGTTGGATTGGAAGACCTTCTTCAACAGCGGAATGTTGACGAGCCGTTGTTCTTCGAAGACCCACAAGCATTCCAACAACGCTTGCGCTTCATCGTGGCCGTAGTCGGCTTTCTTGGGGTCAAGGCTCGCGGCGAACTTGCCAACTTGGTTGGTGATGTCTTCGGCGGTTCGGCCAGTGAGTTCAAGTCGCGCTCGGTAGCGAGTGCTGTCCTCGAGGGCAAAGAAGTTCTCGACAACTTCCGAGATTGGTTTGCCCCGCATTTTCGCGGGCTTGACCAAGTCGCGGCCTTCGGCAGTCACCCGATAAATGCGACCGTGATCGTGGTCGCGGTTCGGGTCTCGCATGTTGTGTTGCATGTGGCCGATCAGCGTGTTGTGCCAATCCAAAATGTAAAGGGCACCGTCGCCGCCGACTTCAACATCGCTGGGTCGAAAGTTTGGATCGGACGAAACAACGATCGGATCGACTTCGGTCGCTGTGATGTCGGCGCCGTTGTATTCAACATTATGTTGCAACACGCCAAGGAATCCAATCGCGTTGCAGATCAAGAAGTTGCCTTCGTGCTCTTCCGGGAAATGGCTGCTCGACAAGATTCCCGTTGCAGGAACAGGTCGAACACGCTTTTGGAACCACTTCTTGTTGCCGCGGCCTTTGCCGATGTTCACGTAGCTGCCAGTTCCGCTCGTGCCATCGTTGGCGAATTGATAACCCCATTGATCAATGACGTCGCCGTGCGGGTTCGGTCCGATCGGAAAGTGGAAGTCGACTTCGAAGGTCCGCGGATTAAAGCGGTGGACTCCGGAAGCT
>PBMZ01000168.1 GCA_002722955.1 Planctomycetaceae bacterium
CAAGCCCGCCGCTGACGACGCGAACGACAAGGATGCAGACAAAGACAATGAAGACGCCGAAGAAGCGGACGACGATGCATTGAAGACCGGCCGCTTTACCGTCGAAGAAACCGAAGATCAGCTTGGCCACTGGGCCTATGTCCCTGAAGAATACAACGCCGACTACCGCTATGCCCTGATGGTATGGCTGCATCCAAATGCCGACACAATGGAAGCAACCGTCTTCAAAGAATGGAAAACGCACTGCGATCAACGCGGCATCATTCTACTGGCACCGAAGAAAGCCAAAGTCGCCGGCTGGGTTCCCAATGACGCCGAGTCAGTCAAGCAACTGATCGACCAATTCATCGACAAGTACTCAATCGACGAATCACGCGTGGTCGCTCATGGCTATTCCAGCGGAGGCCCCTTCACTTCGCTGTTAACATTCAAGTACCGCGAACTCATCCGTGGCCTGTCTCTAGTCGGGAGCCTTATCGCACAACGACCACCCGAAAATCGTCCCGATTTCCGCCTTCAAATTCAGCTTGTGTGCGGCGACCAAGACCCCCGTTACGCCCTCGTCCAACGAACTGGCGCGGCCCTAAAGTCGGCCAAGTTCCCCGTGACAGTCACCACTATCAACGGTCAGGCCCACGCCTATCCTCCATCCGAACGAGTGGCTGAAATCGCCCGCTGGATCGACATCTTGGATCGGCTGTAGTTAGTACGACCTGTCATCATCTCCACAGGGCCCAATTGTTGAGCAAAACGAAACGCTTAGTCCTCAGTGCCTTTTGCTTCGCTGCTCTTGGTTCGCTCTTATTCGGGATAGGAATTGACGCTGCCTTTCGACGAGCGGGTAGCTGGGCGGACACACTTGTCGGCTTCGGAATCATCATGTTGATGATCGCCGGCGTTCTTGTCCTTGCGGCAGGTGTCGTTGGTGTAGCAAGTTCTCGGAGTGAAGGTCGCTTTAACTGGTGGTTACTGGTTGCGATTCCAGCATCGGCGCTGACGATTTGGGGAGCCTGGGTGGCAATCAACCTCTAGTATATTGGGAAGACGACTGCAACACACCCTCTGCCCCAATAGGCTTTGGTAATGGCGCTAGCACGAAGATCAATTCAACTCCCGCAAGGCAAGACTCTCGATGATGTTGTCGAGGTCCTGCTCGAAGCTGGCAAACCGGAACATCGACCAGGGCGATCTGAAGACCTGAAGAAGTGGTTTGATACACTCCTTCAAAGTATCGCGGCTGAGTTGGAGTTAACTTTGGAGGATGCACACCTGGCAATGGATGCCTTCGCTCACGCAAATGTTTGCGCAATCATGAAGAATCCGAATTACGAGCCAGATCCCATCCAAGATCCAATTGCGCACCTCGTCTTCCAGAAGCTCATACTGCCCGAGTTACGGCCAATCTACTTTCCGCACGAAAGCGAATAGAGCAGCTGTGGTCCCGCGACTCCGCTCGCGCGACGGAGTCGCAGGACCACAACAAACCGCCAACTCAAGCCTTCAACCCCAGCATGCGGTCCAGTGAATCGGCGGTTTGGTAAATCAATGCTTCGGGGAAATGTTCGTACGGATGGAAGTATTCGAACGTCAAGTACCCGTCGTAACCCGTTTGATCAAAGGCATCCAACACCGCGGGCCAATTGGTCGTGCCGTCTAGCAACGGACGAAATGCTTGCAGCGAATGATCGGTGCCTTTCTTGGTGAACTCCTTTAAGTGCACATTTTTGATGCGTTTGCCAAGCTGAGGAATCCAGTGCTCAGGGAATTGGTATTCCATGATGTTGCCCGTGTCGAAGTGCACTTTGACGAATTGGCTTGAAAAGCTGTCAACGAAATCGTTCATCTCTTGCGGCGCCAGCAGATAGCCGTTGAAGAAGATGTTCTCGATATTCATGTGAACCTTCAGTTTCTCGGCCTTCGGCAACAGCTTCGCCACCGCTTCTCGAGCACGCCGGTCGCACACATCATTGGGCGTCGGGTCATGGTCCTCGCGCCATGGCATGTGGACGGCTCCAGGAACCACCAACAAGTTCTCAGTCCCCAAATCGTGAGCGGCCTGCGTCATCATACCCGCCAACTCCATCCCACGTGCTCGCTCGGCGGGATCGTTGCTGGTCAATGGATAAGGCCAAAACAAGAAAGAACAAAGCCCGCTGATCTGAATGCCGATGCGATCGGCCATCGCGCGAATTGCTTGAAATTCTTTCGTCCCTGATTTCGGAGAAAGATCGCTCTCCAAATCGTAATTCAGTTCAATGCCGTCGAAGCCCGCATCCTTGGCCAATTGCAAGCATTGCTGCAGCGACATTTTGCCTGGGTACGGGAAGGCCCACAGATTGATCGACTTCTTCATCTGATATCGCTTCGCCTTCACCGGCTTCTCGTCAGCAACAGCGGGTTTCGCCCCCGATGCAAGTAGCGCCGAACCGAACGCGGCGTAAGTCATCATTTCACGGCGACCAATTGACGGTGAGTTGACTGAGTCTCGAGGGTGCATGAACGGTCTCCAAACTTGAAGAGGCAGTGTCGTCATCGCGATCGCAGAGATTGTACTGCAAATCCTTGAGGTAGACAGTCTCGGAGACATTACTTTCCATTGAGTTCCTTAAGGATGCTTTGCGTCACTGTTAGTCCAAAACGCGGGACAATACAGGCATCCATAGACATAACTTCTTCGAGAAAAGAGGATTATGTCGCAGGCAAAACCACAGAATTCCGCGCCCCGCTCCTACGGCAAATTCGTCTATTAGAGTAGGCACCTATCACGCGACCGAAGAAAGATTCGCATTGAACGAATTTCGCAACTATCTGCTGTTCCTGGCCAAAGTCGAATTCGACTCTCGTCTGAAGCAAAAGTTTGATGCCTCGGACATCGTTCAGCAGACCTTATTGGATGCTCACCGACGAAAAGATCAATTCCAAGGAAGTACTGAAGCCGAAAAGGCAGCGTGGTTGCGGCAGATTCTGTCGAACAACTTGATCGACACGATTCGTCGATACGGCAGCCAAAAGCGGAATCTAAATCGCGAGCGGTCACTAGATTCCGCCTTAGAACACTCGTCTCGCAACCTTGAACAATTCTGGGCAAGCGACGGTGAGCGACCAGTCGACAAAGCCATTCGTCAAGAACAAGCGTTACTGCTAGCCGACGCGTTTGCTCAGCTTCCAGAAAGCCAGCAAGAAGCATTGGTGTTGCAAAAGCGGCGAGGTTGGTCCCTGTCAGAAATCGCTGATCACATGGGGAGCACGCCCCCTGCAGTAGCTGGTTTATTGAAACGCGGCCTGCGGCGATTACGAGAAGTATTGTCTGCCGAGGAAATGAGAAATCGCGATGACGCCTGATGAAAACTCACAGCGCGAAGAGCAATTGAATCAATTGATTGCTGAATTGATTACCAAATGGGAACAGGGAGAGGTCATCGACCTTGAAGCGTTCCAGACAGAGCACAGTGAATTCGCCAGCGAGTTGGAAGAATTTATCGGCGACTTTTATCTGTTCAACGATGTGGCCGAGCCCTTTCAAGATCTCCAGCCGGAGAATCGTGAAATCGTCTTGGAAGTTGTTGACTTCATCGATGATGATGAGACGGCTGACTTGGCGCAAACAAAATCGATTGGCGAATCAGAACTACCTGACTCGGAAACTTCCATGCCGGAGCGGATTCGGTACTTCGGTGATTTCGAGTTAATCGAAGAAATCGCTCGAGTTGGATCTGAGGAAGCTTTGGCCAGAGATCGAGTTGACGTCTCGAAGTTATATCTTGCCACTGGAAATGAACACAGGCTGCAACTTGCTTCGCATCGACAAACAAGGAATGCAGCTACTCAGCGGAAAGACCAAAGAGCAGATTTGGGAGTGCACAATAAGTCCCGATCAACTCAACTGAGAATCATTGGGCGGCATCGGCCGACAAGAACGGCAAGCGACCGTGGTTAGCAGCAAATCGGATTTGAACGGAGATCAAATCTCGGACTTCGTTCTGCGTTTCGAAGATCCATTTTCCTGTGCTTACGGTGCTTTCTCAGGAGCCGATGGATCATCACTCTGGATCAAAACTACCATACAACAAATTGGCGTATCCAAAATGGTGGGGCCTAACAATTTCGTCCGACAAAACGATGGCAAAGTCTCTCTGCGCGAGGAGTTGGTCGATATCGATGGAGATCAAACTCCGGACTTCATCTGGGTTGAAAATGAAACGGTGCGAGCCAGCGAAGTGACTCAGATGAATTCCTTTATGCGAGCCGAAGCGACGTCGGGCAGAACGGGCGAGACGATATGGCGAACAACCATTCCTGACCAGTCGTTTAACCGCCAAAAAGTACCATCCTGGACAGCATTTCTCCCGGTTGCGCCAACCTTGATGCGTTTTCAAGGGAAAACAAATGTGGTCATCGCGCACCTCGCGGAGATCCATTTGGTAAATCTATTCAATGGTTCTATCATTGAGACAATTGATGAACTGCCCGACTTCGTACGAAGTCTGAAGTCTCTCGATGTAGACGGTGACGGCAATCAAGAATTGATCTTCTCACATCCAATCGATCGAGACATTCAAAAGCTAACCGCTTACTCTTTCAAATCAAAAAGCGAGCTTTGGCACACGCGCATCCGCACAAAGTCATCCCTAATTCATGATGGGGTATCATCGGATCATGGGTCCGCTTTTGTCGACGTTGATAACGATCAACTGCCGGAGTCACTGATTGGAGAGCGAATGCATCGTACGCAACGACGCCTTCGGCTAATTGACTGTGCGACAGGAACGGACCGATGGACTGCTGACACCGACGAAGATCCTCGTTGGTCATCGGGATGCTTACAAATACCATTTGTTGCAGTGCCTAGCCCGGATTTAAACGGTGATGGGACGATCGATTACCTCAACCTATCTTGGATTGTTATGCAATCCGGGCCGTACGATGATTCGCGGCTAGAGATCCAAGCCATATCTGGAGACGATGGAAGTTTACTTTGGGAAGCCAGCCACTTTATCGAGCGTGATACTTCCTTCTCTCGATGGAGTGTGACGTCTGTTAATACGATGGTCCAAAGTGACGGTCAGCCAATCTTGATCGTCAGCACGGAAACCGACAAAGACGGCAAGGTACTCACATTCGATGCGCACACCGGCCAATTCCAATACTCTCTTGATGATGCGGCAAGAGCCACTTTCCACGACTTCGACGCAGACGCACTCCACGATCTCTGTTTTGAATCCACAAACGAGTCCAGCGATTTGTATAAGTTAGACCAACGATCGTTTCGCGTAATTCGCGCGAAGACACCAGTTCGCTGGCGACTGCTTTCTGCTCGAAGCGATTTGAAGCCCGTTGGTGACGTTGACGGGGATGGATATTTCGATCTCTCAGATCGACCAACCCACGATGGATCTGGCAGGTTGGTCGTTGCCTCGTAATTTCGGGCAAGAACGGACACTGCCTTCGCACACAAAAGGTTTCCGGTCGTTTTAAGAGTCTCTCTCGCATAAGAGGATTCCATCTAAACGACGATCGATCCCACGATTCGTTGCTTCTCGAACGTCTCCCGAGTCATTCAGACGAATATCGTTTGACCGCGTATAACGGTTTGGATACTGAAGAGATTCTGACAGTGCAAATCGATGAGGATATGTTGCCAATAAACCCAGAGATCAATTAGGCCAAACTTCTTGACGGTCCAAATGATCACAAACTCTTAGTCCAAATCGGTGGCAACTGGGAGAAACCGTCCTTTGGGGTGTCCATGTCTTGCTGTTACTTTCATGTCTTGCTGTTACTTTCACTGAAAACGCAGAACATCAACTGGATGTACAAATACAATCAGTCGTTCGGCAAGTCACATCCGATACTGCTCGAAGATATCAACGACGACGGGACAAACGATGTGTTGTTTTGGAAGAGAATGCCACAAAACTCGGAGCGCAGCAACAGGACATTCACACTTCAGATTCTGGATGGAAACACAGGACAAGAGATTGGGGCACCAACAATCGATGCTCCCGCTGCAGAATCTACACCGAGACAACTACCACGATACATAGACGTCGATAACGACGGCGACTTTGAACTCGTGATCAGTTATTCATCGACTTGGCCTAACCGTATGCGAATCGCGCGTATTCACGATATCCCGGCTTTGAAACTCCAGGCCGAGTGGAGAATGGAAACGGTTTCTTCGTTCGAATCAACGTTCGACATCATTCGTCAACAGGCAGGTCATCACATCCTCGCGACGACTGCCCAATTTCGAGTGCAACGAAACAAGCCAAGCCGGGATCACGTTTTTCTGATTGATCACATGGGAACGGAACTTGACCGGATACAGCAGAGCGAGGGATTCGTTGTGAACACCGTCAAGTCCGTCGACTCAAATGGTGACAAGTCCGATGAAGTCATCATTCTTAATAAAAGGTCAGATAGCATTGAAAAACCAGCACAATTCGAAGTTCGCGCATATGACCTCGATACTGATCCGGGCGACTTCAAGAGCACGGAAATGTGGTCGAATTCCTATACAGCGTTCGAATGCGAGATTCTCGATACAGAGACAGACGGTCACGGCGCGAGCATCATCTTGCGTGTTGACGGCAATATGATTTCACTCGATGCCAAGTCTGGAAGACTTCTATGGAAATGCGAAGGACCTGGCCACCTGCCGTCTGAAAGTTATACGTCGGCCGTTCTCTTTAACGAGGATGAGAAATCGAATCTGCCGCTGATTCTATTTCGAAACGGCAACAACAAGTCGCCGTCTTGCAGACTTCCAGTCCGAGTTGACAAGAACGGACGCTACCTACAAGAGCGTGCATCCTTTATCATGCGGCCTTAATGGTTAGAGGACACGTCACGTTACTCAGAACATCAAACTGAGGTGCTAAGTTGCTTCGCTCAACCTTATTTGCACTCGTTCTTCTTTCGCTTTCGGCCACACAAATCTGGGCGGAAGACGTCATCGCTGACATCAAACAAGCTCGCGTCTTGATCACCGGGACTGATCATAATCGTCCGCCTTCGTTTGCTGGGTTGGGTGACTTCATCGGCTGGCCAGGGGGTGTTGAGAGAATGCCGAATGGCGACCTTGTTGTGGTCCACTCGGCCGGCTATTGGCATTCGTCTTTCGCTCAACCAAGACTGATCGAACCTAATCTTCGCAAGCGGTGGCTAAAGGATGGTTGGCCTTTGGACTTCGCTGCGCCAACAGGTGGACGGACGATGGCGTGTCGTTCGAGCGATGGTGGCAAGACATGGTCGAAGCCAACGACAATAATCGACATGAAGCTGGACGACGGCGCTCACTCGATTTTTAAGTGCCAGGACGGCACCGTGCTTTTATTCATTGGGGTCCAAGCGTCGTGGTACGGATACGCGAAAGCGCCGCCGGCCTTTGCCAAGGACATTGATGGCCTCAACACGAAGCAGTTTATTCTGCGATCAACAGACAACGGCAAGACCTGGTCCAAGCCTATCGAACTGAAAAGCCCCGGCGACTTCTACGAAAGAGCCCACGGAGTTCGCCCAGTCCAACTTCAAGACGGCGGCATCCTCTATTCAGCTTACTATCAGGTGGCTGGCGAGAAATTCTTGCGGGGAGCAATCCGTCGCTCGGACGATTTCGGAAAGACCTGGAAAGTCATCTCAAGAATCATTCCCCCTGACAACAACATCGACGAACCGGCCATCGCGCAACTCAAGAATGGTCGTCTGATTTTGATAACACGACCGGATGGTGCTGTTTACTTCTCCGATGATGTTGGCGTCAGTTGGCGAAAGTCGAAGTCGACCGTAGTGCCACCAGGCATCTCGAAGTTGAAAGCACCACAGCTCATTGTTTTGCCCGATGGCACCGTCGTCGCCGTAGCCACTTGGCGCAACTTGCGTGTTTTCCTCAGCACCGACAACGGCAAGACTTGGTCGAAGGACATCCCGTTGGATACCTCAAGCTACGGTTACCCAGGCTCGTTTATCCTTGAGAAAGATGGCTCGATCCTCTTGCCATATTGCGCCAGCGGCCGCGCTCCGAATCGAGTTTACCTGGTTCGTTTTCGAGTCAACTCGGACCGCACCGGGATCAATTTGCTGCCCGTTTATCGCAGCAAGTCTTAGCTTCTACGATTTTTACCAGAGTCGGCGTTGGACGAATTCGTACACATCGCCGAACAGAACATAGGCAAGGTTCTTTTGCCCACAGTCGATCTTGGCAATGGCCTCGGCCCCAATCTTTCGGTGGGGGAGCTGTTTGTCGTCTAAGCTCACCGTGGCATCGACGGCAGTTCCATGCTCTTCGGAGAGACCCGATCGAGAAGCAATTAAATCCAACTCCCCTTCAAAGGTCGATTCGGGGGCAGTCGCTAAGACGAACGAAATGGGAAGCGGTTGATTGCTCACGGAGGCAGCATCCCAAACGTGCCCCATTCGGAATTCGGGCACTTCCACTTCGAGTTGCCAGGGACCGGATTCATCCATGATCTCGAGCAACGACTCGCCGCGCACAACCGGTCGATGTAACAACAATTGCTCTAATTGAAACGTTGAAACCGTTCCAGCAATCGTCGATTGAACCGTCAGCGCGGCTTCTTGTTCTTCAAGCGCTTTGATCCGAGCCGTCAATCCCGCGATCTCGATCTGTACCTGAGCCAGTTGGCTGTGCAGCTTTAGCTCAGTGTCTTTTGTTGACTGCCGAAAGCTGTCGCCGATTTCCACCTTGAGAGATCTCTCCTCTTTCAACTTCTCGGCGTGCGTATTGCGCAGTTCCAACAGCTTGCTGGCAAGTTCCTCGTCTTTCAAACGCAGTAGCGGTGTTCCTTGTTCCACTCGCTGCCCACTTCGGACGAAGATTTCGGCGACTTCACCGTTAACGGCCGCGAATACCTCCTGGCGAATAACTGGCAACAGCTTGCCCGTTCCCTCGACACGATAAGTTGCTGGCACGAACGCCAAACAAGCAACAATGCTGGAAAGCAGAAAACACGCGGCTGCGAACTTGAGCCAATTGCGACCATGAAACCACGAGAGCCCACGGCCCAAACATCGCCACAACGGCAGTAGGAACAATCGGCTATGCGACTGAGCATTATGAAGCGACGTCGCAACATGCTCGGCCAGCAAGTCGGCGCGTTCGGATGTGAGCGGCGTGATCCAACTTTCGGTGATCTGCTCGACCACTAGAGCCGCAAAGGGCGGAGTGTCATCTTCGGAACGCTTGTCACTTTTAGTGATCGGCGCTGGTCGCTTGAGCGGAATGACCATGATTGTGCGCGAGCCACTTTCGCTTAGATACTCGGCAAGCGGTTCGGCAATCTGAGGAGCCATCCGTTCCAGCGAGCCGTTGAAAGTGATCGGCATACCCGTCGCGATCACCGCATCGGACAGCGTTTCCATGCTACGCACAAGGTTCGATCGGCGATTGACCGCGTCTTGGCCGCTAATGCTAGCGATGACACATTTTGGGCCGTGCTTCACTGCAAGACTCAATCGATCGCAGGGTAATAAGCCGCGGCCGTCGTTGGTTGCCGTCGCCGCGACATCAACTGGGTTCAACGTGTTGTGCAGTGACGCAACCGTTCTCTCGAAACGCCCCCAAAACTCTAAGTGACGCGTCGGCGAACTCGCCTCGCCTCGCCACTTCAAATAACGAGCCGCGTAGACGCACAGCTCTTGCAGCACGTCCAAATCTTCAAGGTAATTTCGCGCGGGCTTCGCTTCTTCGTCGTTTTGAGGAACGTCGGCGGCTGCGCCAAATTCGCCTCGTTGAAAACGGTCCAAACCAAGGTGGCTTCTGTCAGCCTGATAGAAAACTTGAACCAAACCAACCGGGCTGTCTTCAATCAAGATCGGAGCCAGCAGCGTTGCGATACCTTTAGGGACCTTTTGCCCGCGAGCTTCCTCATCCGTGTAGATCGCAGCATCACCGGTCTTCAAGGCATCCATGACCCACTGCACGTTGACTCGATGAGCATCAGTGCTGTCCGAGAAACCAAGCGTGTCCAGATCCTGCTCACAGAGTTTCGCAAGCAATCCTTGCGGATTGATGCTCCAAACGGCGCCAGCATCACCGCCGGTCGCCGCGACGACTTGTTCCAGATAGTTCTGAAAGAATGGCAACTCCTGAACATCCGAGTTCGCAAGTCGCTCGATCGCCGCAATGGCCGAGGATGCAGGCTCCGCCTGCTGGGCATTCGCCGTGACTGTCATGATAGAACCCAATAACCGTCCATGGATTTCGTGATCCCGGATCTTTGGCATTTCACCATCGGTGTCAAGACGACTCTGCGTTGGGTCTTTGCACGCCTAAAGCCAGGGCAAAGAAGCCCGGCTTCTAAACTTCACTACTCTTCGTCGGCAGCTTCTTCGATCGTCTTGGCGATTTCGCTGCGTGAACTGTTGTAGTAACAGAAGCCGACGAACGCGATGCCAAGCGTGAAGATGCGGTAAGTCAGCGCGGTCAGCAGTCCTTGCCCCGGGTTGATCACGTGACCAGGAATCGAAAGCATGACGTACATTTTGTCCAAGGCGAATTCGAACGCGCCAAGGCCACCGCCAGGCAACGGGAGGACTCCCGTGACTAGCGATAATGGTACGGCGACGAAATGCTCGAGCATCTTGGGCGAGTTACCCGGTAGCCCTTCCGATATCATAAACATCGCGGTCGCGATCAAACTGTGGACGCAAACGCTCATGACTCCCGCAAGAAGCACGATGCGGAATCTCATTCGATATAGCCGAACCGCGTTGAGCAATTTGCTGCAAGTGTTTCCTATCTTGGGTAGACGACCGATCAGCTCGGTGGCTCGCCCAGTGGTGACACCTGGAATCAGAATCATCAGGATTCCGATGGCACCAACGCCGGTGCAGGCCAAAGCAAAAAAGCAAACCGTCAAAACGTCCTTTGCTTCAGTCTTCATCAATCCCGAAGCCAAGATCACGCTAGAGGCCAGCAGGAATAAAGCGTAGAGACCGACGATTCGGTCAATGACCACGGTTGCAACAGCCTCGGCTCGTCGCTCGGGATGATGGCGAGCGATCGCGAAAGCTTTGAAAAGGTCACCACCGACGGCCCCGAGAGCGATCAGGTTTCCGAAGAACCCAAGAAAACCCAGCCGGATCGCGTCTCGAAGTCGAAACGGCAAATCGATGGCCGTCACCAGAAAATACCACCGCACAAACGTGATCAGCACGGCGGTAAAATGCAGTACACCAGCAACTGCCAATTTGGGCCAGTGCTTGGGTTCGTCAACAAATCGGGCGAATGTCTCAGGGTCATTGCTGTGCGCAGAGTGGACCAGCCAGCCGATAAATGCAGCAGAAACGCCGAACTTGGCTAGGTTGATGAGGACTTTTTTCACGTTTGGCCGGGCCAAGGTGTGTTGCTCCGCAGTTGCTAGAGGCCAATCTGGCGAGATCAAGTTGTTGAGGTAGAAGCCCGGCTTTTTCAAAAAGCCGGGCTTCTACCTCAATTCTGATCGCTTAGGCAAACGGCAGAGAATATCGAATATGGCCAGTCAGTGGCCAGAGAGATTCTAGAATCCGTCTGAAGATCGACTCGTCGGAAATCTTTGTGTCGGAACAGGCTATGGCCATTGAATAATTCTGCAAGCTTGCTATGTTAGTCTACTTCGAATTTTCGCGCACACTCTGCGTGAACTTCCAGCTAATGAATTTGCCTGTGCCAAATCGTTTCGGCATATGGTAACGCGAAGTGTGAGCGAGGATGCTCACAACCATATCTCAAGAAAACGCACTCTTACATCGAGGGCGTTCCTCAGAACAGATAATTGCCATAAACCTAGGTATAGACTGAAGAAAAGACGACAGGTTGTCATGTCAATCACGAGAGAAAAGAAAACGGAACTGATTCAAGAACACGCTCGCAGCGACGGGGACACCGGGTCTCCCGAGGTGCAGATTTCTGTTTTGACGCATCGCATCGAAGCTCTTACAGCCCATTTGAAGGCTCATCACAAAGACCATGCCAGCCGTCGAGGCCTCTTGACCTTGGTTAGCCGCCGCCGCCGCCTCCTGGATTATCTGAGAAGCAAAGACGAAGACCGGTACCAAGATATCATCAAGAAGCTTTCGATTCGTAAGTAAGCTACCACGCCTCGCCCTCACGCGAGGCGTATTCATTTTGCGCGGTGCTCCCCAAGCAAATCCGCCGCTGGTGTGACGCCGCATATGTCGCGATTGGAACTGTGTCGGAAATAGGTCATTAAAAGTTGGGGACGGAAACGCCGTCTCGGAAATCGGCTGTGCCGAAGTTAGGAAACACTGTGAAAGTTACTGTAGAACGTGAAATTGGGGGCCGAACATTAACACTGACGACTGGAGAGCTGGCCAAGCAAGCCAGTGGCGCGGTCCTCATTCAATTCGCCGAGACTGTTGTTTTTGTTGCTGCTCAAACCGGACCGCCCCGACCTGGAATCGATTTCTTCCCGCTTCAAGTTGACTATCGCGAGCGATTCGCTTCCGCCGGAAAATTCCCGGGGGGATTCTTAAAACGAGAAGGCCGTCCGACCAACCGCGAAATCTTAACGATGCGGCTGACCGACCGTCCGATTCGGCCTTTGTTCCCGAAAGGTTTCGTCGACGAAGTCCAAGTCATGTCAAACGTGTTGGTCGTCGATGGCGAGAACGATCCCGACGTCTTGTCGATCATTGGTGCTAGTGCCGCACTGGGCGTGGCTCCTTTGCCATTCCAAGGTCCGATTGGCGCCGTGCGAGTTGGCTGTGTCGATGGTGAATTGGTTGCCTTTCCGACCCTCGACCAAATGGAAGACAGCACGCTGGACCTAGTTGTCGCCGGTAGCAAAGAGTCGGTCTTGATGATCGAAGGTTTTGCCGATCAGCTGCCCGAAGAAGAGATGGCCGACGCGATCGTGTTCGCGCATAACACCATCAAAGAGATTTGCGATCTGCAGATCGAGTTCTTCGAGAAAGTGGGCCCCGAGAAAGTCGAGTTCGCAGAGCCGCCAGAGAATCCATTCGTCAATCTGCTGCGTGAAGAAGCCTATGCCAAACTTCGCGAAGCTAAGCAAAATCCCAAAAAGCTGGAACGCTACGCGGGGACGGACGCGATCAAGGACGAGTTCAAAGAACGACTGTTCCCAGACGGCGCCGAAGAAAACGCCGATGGACATACTGTGGGCGAGTTCAAGGAAGCCTTCTATCAGCTCGAGCGGCGCGTTGTTCGCGATCTGATTCTTGAAGGCGTCCGCGTCGACGGTCGGGCACCGGGTGACCTTCGCGACGTATCGTGTACTGCGGGTTTCTTACCGAGAATCCATGGGTCCGCGATCTTTACTCGCGGCGAAACTCAATCGATGGCCAACCTGACTCTAGGCACATCGCGTGACACACAGCGTGTCGATGGCCCCGTCGAGGAATACGAGAAAAGATTCATGTTGGACTACAACTTCCCGTCCTACTCGGTCGGTGAAGTGCGTCCGATCCGAGGACCTGGTCGCCGTGAAATCGGTCACGGAATGTTGGCCGAACGGTCAGTCGAGCCCGTGATTCCGTCAGCGGATATCTTTCCGTATACGATCCGAGTCATTTCGGACATCACCGAATCGAACGGCAGCAGTTCCATGGCCACTGTGTGCAGTGCGACGCTGGCACTCATGGACGCGGGCGTGCCGATCGTGCAACCGGTCGCTGGAATCTCGATTGGTGTCGTCAAGGAAACCGACGACAAATACACGCTGTTGACCGACATCATGGGCGACGAAGATCACTTCGGCGACATGGATTTCAAAGTGGCCGGAACGGGAATCGGTATCACCGGTATTCAATTGGACTTGAAGATCGACGGCATCAGCGAAAAGATTGTTCGCGAAACGCTGGCACAAGCCGCCGAAGCTCGCAAGGTCATTTTGAAGGCGATGTTGACCGAGATTCCCGCCCCGCGCGAGCAAACGTCGCAGTACGCACCGCGGCTCTCGCAAATCAAGATCGATCCCAGCAAGATCGGCTTGGTGATCGGCCCGGGCGGCAAAACGATCCGCTCAATCCAAGAGGAGACCGAGACGCAAATCGACATCGCCGAAGACGGCGTTGTGACGGTCGCCTCGAATCAAGGTTCCGGAGCCGAGAAGGCTCTCGCATTGTTGGAAGCGTTGACCGAAGAAGTTCGCGTCGGCCGCGTCTATCACGGAACAGTCAGCGCCGTAAAAGACTTCGGCGTCTTCGTCGAGATCGCTCCTGGCAAAGACGGCTTATGCCACATCAGTGAATTGGACACCGGCTTCGTCAAGTCTGTCGGCGACATTTGCAAAGTCGGGGACAAGATGGATGTTAAAGTCATCGCCGTCGACGATCAAAACCGCGTCAAACTATCTCGCCGAGCCTTACTGGCCGAGAATGAAGAAGGCAACGGAGACAGCGACGACTCGGCTGACGAGTAGTCTCTCTGAATCGATACGACATTCCAACGAGTGCAGTGATTGATCGCTGCACTCGTTTTTTGTTTCAGTTGTAACGTCGGCTTAAAAGCGTGGCGCTTGGATGGATAGTTTGGTCGTTTAAGAATGTAGCGTCCAATTGATCATTTGCTGAAATAGTTTCTGTAGATCCATGCTGTTGGATTTCAGAGATCAGCAGGTGGCAAAAGTCTATCGCGGAAGATGTGGGCTGATAATGTCGCTGCGAGCCACATTGCGGTAAATATGTCAACTGTAGTATGGTGCACGCAACAACTCATCGGTGTCCCAACGTTAAAGGACATTGGAATGGATTCCACGAGCCCAGCACGCTATCGCTCTGTCGTATATCTAGCATCAATTGTAGGCGTCTTCGCCATAACCCTTGCCGGTTGTCAATCGCAATTGCGCGGCTATTTGAATTATTTGGTCCTACATCCTCATCCGGTACACACGGAACTCTTGGTCAAAGCAACCATTAATCCGCAAGCAAACAGGCCCGGCTGGTTCACCCTGACGGTGAAAAACATGGACAGCGAACCGATAACGTTTGTCGATATTCCTGAAGGCGCGGGGAATGATTTGTGGCATATTGAGCTACGGACGTCATCTGGAAAGACGTTTCAACAGCAATGTACCTATGCCCCATTCGCGCCACCTGAAACGGTCGTACTGAAACCACAAGAATCATGCACACGCGACTTTCAAGCGATCGCATACTTGCCGAACGTGCCGCATTCAATCAAAGACGAAGCATGCTCGATCGCCATTCACTATCGAAACATTGAACTCGACGATCCAGACTGGCGAATAGTGCACTTCTCATCCGAGAAAACGGAATTGCGACTCTGTGACTTATTCCCGCACCGTGTTTTCTAAAGGGCTTGTGTTGTCATCTTGATGAGATGCCAAGAACAGCCAGATTCTTCACTTCTCACCTTCCAACAGTGGCTGCATCGTTTTGTGTTGGGACATCTGATCAGATCAGCATCGGATGCTTCTTTTGTCTCAGCGCAATTGAAGACGAAGCAACGCATTATTCCTTACATTGGTGACAGCGACTGAAATTGGGTAGACTGGATTCTGGAACGAAGTCCTCGACGGCTTGCTGGCTCGTCTCTCAGCGAGTTTTGCGTAGCCGACTATAGAACCCTCATCAATGCCAAAGCTTCCGCCACCTCAAGGTCCAAAGCGACGCGCGAATTGCTCGTTTTGCCGTAAGAGTTATCGCGTTGTCGGGCCACTGGTCGAGGGTCCCAAGAACGTCTTCATCTGCGAGAAATGCATCGGCCAGTCGGCCGATATGCTGCGATCGGCAGGAAGTCTGAGCGAAACCGATCCACTGGATGACTTCCCCACCCCATCACAGCTGAAACGTAAGCTGGACGAATACATCATCGGCCAAGACGACGTGAAAGCAGTCTTGTCCGTGCTGGTCTA
>PBMZ01000169.1 GCA_002722955.1 Planctomycetaceae bacterium
ACTGCCGATGTTAGGCAGCCATTGAGAATTGCTTATTGGCAATTAGTTTGTGGTCAGCTTTTAACGTGGCCAACTGACCAACCACGGCACGCCACCTCAACCTACGGTGACCCAGTCGAAGCCGATCGCCCCCTTTTGTGTTAGTTAGAAACGTGTCTTGAGTTAGAGATGTGACAAACATTTGCCTCAAATGTTCGCCGCCAAACGGCAATAATCCATTTTAGCAGCACTTCGAGAAGAGGCAATCGGTCACATCGGCAGAATTTGATTGGAACTACAGCCAGAGTGCACGCCAAACGCGCGGTGCGGCCAACTGGCGACTCGAAGACTCGTCCCCAGCCGCCCGATCCATGGCAAATAACTAATCTCAAATAACTGATGACTAATTCGAATGTGAGATTAGTCATTAGTGATTTGAGATTAGTTATTTTTCAACGGTGTTGGTCGAGTTCAACGTGGGCGTGCAGGACGCCTCACTCTGGTGCAGCGTCCAACAACTGGGCATACTGTTATGAACCCGAGAAGAAGGACTTCTTTGTCTCTTACACCCAAGCCGACCAGCGATGGGCGGAATGGATTGCCTTTCAATTGGAAGATCATGGCAAGACGACGTGAGCCCAAGCGTGCGTAGCGGAAGTCGCCAAGACTTTCGGCATTTGCTCAGAAACGCCGAAACTCTTGGCGAGTTCCGCTACAACCTACCCAGCTCTACAGTAACCATCCCTTGCGCAATATCGGTTTAATGAACTCGTCGGCGGCGGCGCTATTTGTAGCCTTTAGCTGCTCTGCATCCCACTGCAGCTTCTGACCGGTTCGCATCGCGACGTTGCCGACTAGCATGGCTTCTACTAGTTGGCTGGCGTAGTCGAAATTCGACATCGTTTTCCCCTGGCCTTTGCAGGCGTTGATCCACTCGCCGTGTTGGCCGAGGCCGCGGGGTAGTGTGGGCTCTGGGGGTTTGTAGTCTCGGTAGTTGGCCTCGGGCAGGATCTTCCATTTTGTGCAGTACATATCCAGTGTTAGCAGCGTGCCCTTGTCCCCGATGATCAGGCTGCCGTTGTTGGGTAACGGATGGCCAAGGCCCAGTGCGGCTGGTGGTTGCTTGCCGCCTTCGTACCAATGCAGGGTGACGGGCGGTAACTTGTCGCGGGCGGGGAACTCGTACTGGATGTGGGACCACAACGGTCCGGTCTCGGCCGTTGATCCTTCTTGTTGAGCCTCAACGGTTGTGGGTGCCGTCAATTTCAGCGCCATGTAGGCAAGATTCGCGTTGTGGCAAACCATGTCGCCCAAAACGCAAGAGCCGAAATCCCACCAGCCGCGCCATGTGAACGGGTGGTACAACTTGTGATAGGGACGTTCAGGAGCCGGGCCCAACCACAAATCCCACTTCAGATGCGATGGAGTCGGTTGCCTCTGTTTGGGTCTTCCCACGCCTTGAGACCACAGAATCGGTCCCTTTTGTCCGTTCGGTCCGTTGTTGAAAGGCCGGTCGGTCCAAGCATGAGCTTCCTTGACCGTGCCTAGTCCGCCGGCTTGGATGATCTCGACAGCCGTGCGGAACGTTGGCGTGCCCGTGCCTTGATTGCCCATCTGTGTGACAACTTTGTTCTTGCGAGCCTCGTCGCGCATGACGCGGGATTCGTAGATTGTGCGAGCCATGGGTTTCTCGCAATAGACATGTTGGCCGCGGCGCATGGCGGCCACCGAGATCACCGCGTGCAAATGATCGGGCGTGCTGACAATGACGGCATCGATGTCCTTTTGCTGGTCAAGCATGCGGCGGTAGTCATACCACTTGCGAGCCTTTGTGTAGTGTTCGAAAGCCGGACCCGCATACAGGTCGTCAACGTCGCAGATGGCGACAACGTATTGGCTACTAACAGCAGGAAGATTTTGAAGCCCGCCAATACTGCCCTTGCCAGCACCGATAACGGCGACGTTGAGTTTCTCGTTCGGAGATTTGCTCTGCGCGAATGAGTGCGAGCCACTGACCCAATAGCAAGTTCCCAAGGCTGCAGTCGTTCGCAAGAAGTCACGGCGAGTTGTTCTTGTTGGCATCGATGACCTTACTTTGAGAAGTTCGTGCGCTCAAGGATTCTTGTCAATTGGGCAGGAGATGGTAAACCGCTCGTTGCAATAAGAAACCAAAATCCTTGAGCGCACCCAAGAAAGTTCGTGGGCGATTTTTGCTCGAATTTTGAACAGTCCACAGGTAAACTCTGCGAAAGTCGTTGAACGCCCAGCCAAAGGCGCCGGCGACCAAGAGGCGACGATTGCTGAATGGTTTTGCTTCTTGGTCGCCGGCGCCTTTGGCTGGGCGTTAAACGAGCTTAGGAGTAACAATAGCTATAAGAGAATTCGGGCCAACAGTTTGGTGACACTAGGATTCCTCGACCAATCCGTCATGGATTTAGGAAAAATCAATGCCTATCAAAGTTGAGTGTGACATCTGCGGTAAGCGGTATCAAGTTCGCGATGACCGAGCGGGGTCTCGGATTCGCTGCAAAGAATGCGGTAACCAAATGGAAGTCGAGAATGACTAGTGCTGTGTCAGGCTTAAGAATTCGGGTTGGGTTTGCCAAGGTCGCGCGCCAGTTGACTTCAGGATCAATCAAGCGGGATGCCATCCTCGGCCCCGGTAGCACGGTCGCGTTTTCGTTTAGCTCTCGGAATCCGCCGGGTGAGAACGCGTTTCAAGCTGAGGTGACGGCGGCGTTGCAAAAGAGCCTTACTGACAACGACGTGACCATTGCTGCGAACACGACGGTCAAAGTTCAAGTGATCGTGACAGAGAAGTCGACCGGAAAACAAACGACATATCGTTCGTTCGGTGGAGGCGGTTCGACGACTGTCTCGGTTCGTGAGGCGGAGATCTTGGTCAAGATCACCGATAACGGGCAAGCCGTCTGGCAGAACAGCAGCAAGTTGCAAAATACCTCGTTTGTAGCTCGACCGCCAAATGGTGTAACCTTGCAGGATTACTTGAACAAAGAGCTTTGGAAAAAAGTCAGTAGCAATTTACGTAGCTATCGATTTCCCAAGTACGTGTTCAAGAAATCCGCAGAGGGTGGTGCCGGCACATCGACGCTCGGTGCCAACGGCGTTTCTGGTTAAGGTCGTGTGTGGCTAACTCAAAAATCGCGAGGCAACCGTGTTTGGCAGGACAGTTTTGTTAGTCGCGTCGGTCGTTGCATTCACCTTTGCAACCTTCGATGCTCGCATGGCTTTCGGGCAGAAGAAGCCTAAGTTGCCAGAGCTGAAATCGCTTGAGCAAAAGCTGCAGGCTCTGGAGTTCTTCCGAAACAGCTTGCCCACAAAACGCGTTGGCAGCAAGCTGCGTTTTACTCCTGACGACTTAGACAGGGCACTTCTCAAGAATATTGAAGCGCCGACGCATAAGTTCGCTAAGCCGATCAGCGACGAGCTGTTCTTGAAACGAGCGTTCTTGGATGTTGCCGGAAAGATTCCCGCAGCACACGAAGTCGAAGCTTTTGGCAGCAACCCCGACCGTCGAAAACGAGCCAAGCTGGTTGACTATCTGCTCAATGCAAAGGAGTACGCACGCAAGTGGGCTCGGTATTGGACGGACGTCATCTTTTATAACTCGAACGCGAATAAGAATCGGATCAATCGGGACGCCTTAGAAGACTGGCTGGCCGAAGCGTTCGAGAAAGATGTTCCCTGGGATCGAATCACGGCGGCATTGGTCTCGGCCAGCCCTAAGTACAACAAGAATAAGAAGAAGGAAAAGAACGATTGGGGCCAGAAAGAAGGTTACAACAACTTCGTTTTGGCTTGCGAGAATCAGCCGGGTGAGATTGCTGCCCAGACGGCTCGCATTTTCATGGGAATCAGCATTCAATGTGCCGAGTGTCACGACCATCCCTTTGATCAATGGGAGCGAGAGCAGTTTCACGAGATGGCAGCTTTCTTCGCTCGCGGAAGCTACTCGATGCCAGACCAGGATGATCCCAAGAAGAAGATCAAGATGAAGCCAAGGTTCCTCTTGGGCGAGGAACCGCCGAGCGTCTTTCAGAACAACGCCGATGCAAGGCGCGTCGCTGTTGCCGCTTACTTGATTTACAACCCCAACAACTACTGGTTCGCGCGTGCTTATGTAAATCGGATCTGGAACGAGCTGGTCGGCGACGGCTTTTATTCTGTCGATAGTCTGGGACCCGACGCCGAAGTCACGCACAAGCTCTTGGTGAATCGCATGGGAGCCATGTTTCGGTACAAGGCCTTCGATCCGAAGTGGGTCTTTCGTTTGATCATGAACTCGCAAGTCTATCAAAGAGAAATGCGGACGATTGAATCCGACAGCGAACTGTTCACGGCCGTCCGCCCGACAAGATTGCGTCCCGATCAAGTCGTCGCATCAGTAGAACGGATCGCCGACATCGACAGCGGCTTGACCAAACAATTGAACTCAACGTTCGACGCCGATCCCTCAATTCCTCAAAGAGACTTGGAAGGTTCCATCCAGCAAGCCCTGTTGATGATGAATCATCCGAAACTGAACGAACAGTTACAGAACAGCGAATTGAAGAAGGAACTGCTTCAGATCGAAAGCAATCAACAGCTGATCGAGCAACTGTATCTGGGCATTCTAGCTCGCCGATCCACCGACAACGAAACCGCTCGTGGGATGGCCTATTTGCGCAAAACCACAAATCGCAGCGAAGCTGTAGACGACCTGATGTGGGTTCTAGTCAACTCGACCGAGTTCTTGACAAAACGCTGATGACCGCTGGGGATCGTCTGCTTTCGTGATAGCGTTGACGGAGACCAAAACGCTGCGTAGACTACCTCACCGCGTTCGATGAAGGACGGCGACGCCCTTCTCACATCGCCAAATCACACGGGATGTAGCTCAGCCTGGCAGAGCGCTGGCTTTGGGAGCCAGAAGTCGCAGGTTCAAATCCTGTCATCCCGACTCGATACAAAAACAGCTCGTCGCGTGGATTTCGGCGGGCTGTTTCTCGTTTGATGTGAGCGGCTTACGCAAACCATTGATGGCGACTCTGTCAGTTCAAACAGGCAACACGATTCAGCAGGCTCTGAAGGGCAATCGCTCGAACCTACTGCTTAGCAGGGATGTGCGGAGTTCAAATCGAGTCGCCACTTTCGGGTGTCCGTCAGCTTGTTTCGAGTCCTATTCGCGGAGCCTTTTCAGACGAAGGTCGCCGGAGTCCACTCCTGCGGCCTTTTCTGTTGCGCACTGCCTGACTCCAAGTGCAATCGTGTCAAAGGGTTGCCGGAACTCGACGGTCAGTTCGTCGTTCGCCCAGGTCGAGTTCGAGAGTACCAGATTCAGCAGGCGCCGTTTCTCTGTGACCGAACGATCTTTGAAGCATTTGCCGGCCTGACTCGCCAGCTCCAGCAGGGCAATTCCTTCCTCCATGTACGATTGATTGGCGAGTTCGTGCTCATCAATCGTCTGCTTGAGACGACGCTGCTCAGCCCGGTATTGCTCGGACTTCTCGTCGAAGAACTCGACACTGACACGTCCATCGAGTCGGTCGGCGTACATGATGTCGATGCGGCGCTGGAGCAGCCTGTACTCGTTCTGGAGGCGGTTGACGGCTTCTTCGCGGAAGTGCTGCTCATCAGCCTGGCTCCGCATCAGGAGGTTTCTGATACAGCTCAGCGTCTGGTCGTCGAAGGCGAGGCTACGCATGTGATCGGCGAATTGCTCGTCGAGGACTTCTTCCCGGACGTAGGGTTCCGGGCATTTTCCCTTGTAGTACGTGCAGTGATAGTAGACGTACCGCTGTTTCTTCAGCTCACCCACGAGCAGACAACCACAGTGGCCGCACCTGATGAACTGCGAAAAGGCGAATTCACGTTTCGACTTCCGGCGTTTTGTTGTGCGGCGATCAGCCCGCACCTGCTGGACCTTGTCCCACAATTCATGGGTCACGAGTGGCTCATGACTGCCAATGTACGTCTCGTCTTTCCAGACGAACTCGCCATAGTAGAACGGATTTTTCAGCATGTACTGGACGACCGCCCTGAGGCTGCTGTCCTTTGACTCACGGGTTAGAGCCAGCCCCTCGTCCAGAGCCATTCTGCCGATTTCGTCCATTGAGTACCGCCCGGTCGAGTACCACTCAAACATGCGGGCCACAACCGGGGCATTGACCGGATCGGTGATCACGATCTTCTTGCCGTCCGGGGCGTCAACATTCCGATAGCCCAACGGGGCTTTTGACGGCCAGATTCCCTGCTTGGCCTTTTGCTTCATTCCCTTCTTTGCTTCTTCTCCCAGGTTGTCCACATACTGGCGTGCCATGAGCACTTTGATTCCGTGCATGAACTTCTGCGACGAGTGAGCGTCTGGGGACAGAATGTCAGACTCTTTGACGAGGTGAATGTCGACGTCCAGCTCGTCGAGCGTCGCGTAGTCGAGAAGGTTGCGATAAAGCCGATCTGTCTTCTCAACCAGAATTGTCCGGCAACAAACGTCGCGATCTTTGCCGCGAGCCTGCTTGCGCAGAAACTTGACCATCTCGGTGAATTGGGGCCGACCGGCACGTTTCGCGGTTTCGACTTCGATGAACTCGCGGACGAGCGTGATTCCCTGCCGCCGGGCATATTCACGCAACAGTTCTTTCTGAGCGTCCAGCGAGAAGCCCTCTCGCTCCTGTTCGTCTGATGAAACGCGGACGTAGATGACGGCGTCAGGCATGATTCTCTGTCTTTCTGATTGATACCCAACCGTCGATCAAAGCAGAGCGTATCGCCCATCTCCCACGGTTCGAAAATACTTCGCCGTCGCGGCGCGGTTTGCTTCTTCAGCAGCCTCTTCTGCTTTTTTCCGCTCGGCGATTTCTCGCTCCAACTCTTCGGGCGTTCGAAGTTTCAAGAACCTCGGCATCAGCGGCACAAGTGCCAATACAGTCAACCAGGAAACATCAGCAGTGAAGCCTTTAACCAGCCCCGAAAAGCGGTACCACGGATAGTAGAAAATGGTGGCTTCAATCAGATGCCCAAAGCCGCAGGCAAAGATGAAGACGGCAAACAACCAAAACACCGGCAGGAACGATCCCACTCACTTCCGCATCGTGTAATAAAGCAAGAGCAACGGAATCGACACGTAAGCGCCGAAAATCGCAACATCAGAAATGATGTGCAGCCAGCCAACCTCGGGATCGGACTGCCACGCCGATCCACAGTACCAGCGCTTGGGAAAACCCTCGGTATCAAACAGTTTGGTCACAAATGTGAGCATTGGCCGAGACCCTCAATTGAAGCATGAGACGGGGGACGGCTTCACCGGCCTGGCGCCGGCCGATCGGAGATCGAAAGCCCGCCAAAAGTTAATCATCCAGGATAGGCACAACCCGGACGGAACACAAGGCGGTAACTTCTAGGCGTGCCTTGGTTTAGAGCGATAAAGTCCAATTCGTGGAGATGCCGGCTTACTCTTCCGGAGCGGCATCGCCTTCGCTTGTGATCGGGATTTGCCGGGCAACGGCTTCTGGCGACTTTTTCATGGTCACTTTGAGCACACCGTTGTTGGCCTCGGCGTGGACATCGTCGGCGTTGACGGGAATCGGTAAAGGTATGGGACGCTGGAATTTACCGCTCGTCCGCTCGACCAAATGAACTGTGCTGCCTTCAGCAAATGGGGTCTCCGGACGCTCGCCAGAGATCGTCAGCATGTTGCCCGTCAGCTCCACAGACACGTCAGCAGGATTCACGCCAGCCAGATCGACCCAGACGCAGATTTCGTCGCCGCTTTCAGCCATGTCGACTTTCGGCAACCAGACTCCAGTCGTCGGTTTCAGCCCGAATTTGTCCAACGCCTTCTCGCCCTGCTGGACGGCAACTTCCATCCAGTTGTCCAGTTCGCTTCGGATTCGTTCCACCGATGCAGCCAGCGGACTTTGTTGCTGTTCGTCCATGTTCTCAGGTCCCTGTTGTAAATGCCCGCGGTAACCCGAAGCGTGAGCGAGGGACGCTCACACGTCTTCGCAAGAAAGATTGTCAGATTGCGAACACGCCTTAGCGTCCCTCGCTCACGCTTCGGGTTACCGTGGAGAACATCCTATCCAATGATACCATCAACCACCTCACCACCAACATCCGTTAATCGAAAGTCTCGACCTTGATAACGAATGGTGAGTCGTTTGTGGTCCACGCCCAACAGATGCAACATCGTCGCGTGAAGATCGTTGATGTGAACGATGTCCTCGGCGGCGCTGTAGCCCAAGTCGTCTGTTGCGCCGTACGTGGTGCCTCCGCGGATGCCTCCGCCAGCTAACCACATCGAAAAGGCTCGCATATGGTGGTCTCGACCGACTTTGCCTTTGTTCGTCTGAGCCATCGGGGTGCGACCGAACTCTCCGCCCCAAACGACCAACGTGTCCTTGAGCATATCGCGTTGTTTGAGGTCTTGAATCAGCGCGGCAGACCCACGATCGCAGTGACCACTGCAGATGCCCATATACCGAATCAAGTCGTTGTGATGATCCCACCCACGATGATAAAGGTGAATAAAACGCACGCCACGTTCCGCCAGCCGCCGAGCCAATAAACAGTTGGCGGCGAAGCTTCCATCGGCGCCTTTGGTGCCATAGAGGTCCAGGACATGTTGAGGCTCGTCGCGGAAATCCATCAATTCGGGAATGCTCTTTTGCATCCGAAATGCCAGTTCGTACTGGCTGATGCGAGTCTCGATTTCCGGATCGTTTACCTTCTCGTTCCGCAAGCGATTCAGTTCGCTCACCGTATCGACAACTTCTCGCTGCCGTTGCCGGTCGATGCCCGGCGGATTGCGAACAAAGTGGACAGGGTCGCCGGTCGAGCGAAACTCGACCCCTTGAAATCGACTGGGCAAGAACCCGTTGTGCCATTGTCTTGTCGAGATCGGTTGTGGGTTGCGTCCACCCTTTGAGGTCAACACGACAAACCCCGGCAAGTCGTTGCTCTCGCTGCCCAAACCGTACGTCACCCAAGCTCCCATGCTCGGCCGGCCCGAGATTGACGTCCCCGTATTCATCACCGTATGCGCCGGATCGTGATTGATTTGATCTGTGTGCAACGACCGAACGATGGCGATGTCGTCGGCAATCTTGGCGATGTGCGGAAAGACTTCGCTGATCTCTTGTCCCGATTTGCCATGCTTGTTGAACTTGAACAGCGGGCCGAGACAGTTGAGCTTGTGGCCTTGAAGTTGAGCGATCGGCTGCCCCTTCGTAAATGACTCGGGCATCGGCTTCCCATCCATCTCGGCAAGCTTGGGCTTGTAATCGAAGCTTTCCAAGTGCGATGGCCCACCAGCCATACAAAGAAAGATGACTCGCTTGGCCTTGGGTGGCACGTGCAACGGCTGAACCGTGCCCTTCGACGTCTCTGCCGCTTGCAACTTGCCATTCATCAACTCGGCCAACGCAAGGCTACCGAAGCCCATGGATGCTTGGCCAAGGAACGAACGACGCGTGGACTCAAACTGGGAGAATTGAACTGTCATCGAATTCGCCTAACATGTGGAAAATGTTCTCCAGAAATTGTGTTGTTGTTTGTGGTCCTTGGCAAGAGGAGCCGCAGCGTGACAGCTTGGAACACTACAGAAGGAGAAGCCCGGCTTTTTCAAAAAGCCGGGCTTCTGACCGAATAAATGCCGCTCGTTTTTGAAGAAATGAACTCATTCGGATTCGTGCATCATCGCGCACTGAATTCACGCGAGAAGTACGACAGCGAACTGGTCACCATTGATGCGCGGCCTGACTTAACACACGTTTTCGAAGGCGACATCTGCTGGAATGTCACCAGTGGGCGAGATGACTTTTACTTCCGCCATCCAACGCTGCTGTGGGATACGTTGAGCGAAGATCAAATTGACGAGGCTCGCGAAGCGGGGCAGCTTTTTCTGTTGGACGATTTGATCGAGATCGCCGATCCACGCTTACGGTTTATTATCGAGCTGAAAGTTGGCAAGGGTGACGTCGGCGAAGCCATGCGTCGGCTGGCCGTCCGGCTTCAAGATGGGTTGAAAGACCGCTATTGGATCGATGGGTTTTCCACACGGCTTATGCGGTTGGTCAAATCAGCGGATAGCGGCGTCCCAACCAGTATCCACACCAAGGGCGTGTATGGATCGCGCGTGTGCCGAACGGCGCCGGAGTTCTTTCCTCTTTCGTTTCCGCGGTTGAGAAGTTTGCATTGCGTGGATGTGATCACGGCCACGTACAAGACATCGTCGGCCCGTTACTTTCGACGGTTTGGTGCTACCATCGATGGCACGTTTCGGGCGGTCCGGGAAGCGGGGAAAACATTAGTTCTTGGCGGCGTGACGAGTCCCGAGTATTTTGAGTTGGCGCGGAATTCGATGGCTCGCGCTGCTTACGCTAAGTTTTCACTTTCAGAATTGCCGACCTCATGACGGGCTCTGCGGATATCTCGGACTGCATTCGCCGTTTGGATGAGATCTTGCGCCAAGTCCTGGCCAGCCGCGCCGACTGGGTGGGATCAGAGTGTGGTTGCGCTCTGCGAGAAACGAAGTCGGCGAAGAATGTCGAGTCCACATCGATTCACGCGGCCGTCACTCATGTCGATCGCGAATTGCAAGAAGCGGTCTTGCAAACTGTGTACGCCGAG
Source organism: Planctomycetaceae bacterium (assembly GCA_002722955.1). Lineage (GTDB taxonomy): Bacteria > Planctomycetota > Planctomycetia > Planctomycetales > Planctomycetaceae. The sequence continues at coordinate 10,609 of PBMZ01000169.1, forward strand.
TTTCCGGACCTTGTCCCGCTAGTCGAAGAAGACACGGCAGCCGCTGTCAAATACCGATCGAATCAAGGGGATCGAGCCTTCATTCTTGACCCCATCGACGGAACTCAATGTTTCGCCAACGGAAGACACGACTACTGCACAATGGCGGCGTTGTCTGTTGCCGGACAAGTTGTCTACGGTTTGGTGGCTCGATATCACCCGTTCGACATCACCAGCTCGTTGATGATTCCCTCGACGATGCAGGCCAACGACTTGGAACAACCCAAGAGTCCACTTCGAGTCGCTTGCCACTATCGGCTGTTTCGAGATCCGTTTGCGTCAATCTCCGAACGACTTCAGGCGGCCGGTCTGGAATTGGGAGCCGTGCCGTTGGACGAGTCAGATTACGAGGCCAACACCGACGACTGGGCCACCGGCAAGGGGCTCGGTTCCAACGGCAACGCCATTTTGGCGTTCTTAAACGGTCACTGGGATGCGTACTTGGCACCCATGGTGAATCTGCACGATTTCGCAGGACCGCTTGCCATCGCCGAAGCGGCAGGTGCGGTCATCGTCCAATTCGACGATGCGTCGGCCGGGGCCTTCGACCGTTGGCAACTTCAGGATCCAGTCAACTTCTCGGTCGCATCGGCTGCCGAGTACCCTGCAAGGTTTCGCTTCCTGATTGCTCGCGATCACGAAACGGCAGAGCACCTTGTGGAGGTGCTGCAAGTGTGATCTCGTATGGACTCTTAGCCAGAAATCTGATACCTGCCCCCTGCGATTAGCGAAAGCCAGTGCCATCGAGGAGCATAGACGTGGAAGGATTTGAACAAGACGTTGCCAGTGGAGAGCGTTTTGAATTCGGCAAGAACTGGAGCCGTTTTCTTAGTGTTCTGAACGAAGAGCGCATTCAGGCTGCGGTTAAGTCGCTGCAAGAAAAGCTGCAAGTCGAAGACCTTCAAGGAAAGTGTTTCTTGGACATCGGCAGTGGCAGCGGTTTGTTTTCTCTGGCGGCAAGAAAGCTCGGCGCCCGAGTCCACTCGTTCGATTACGATCCGAACAGTGTTAACTGCGCGCGGGAGTTGAGACGGCGGTTCTTTGCAGAAGATGACGAATGGACCATCGAACAAGGTTCGGCGTTGGACCGCGAGTACCTCGAATCGCTTGGCAAGTTCGACATTGTCTACTCATGGGGCGTACTCCATCACACCGGATCGATGTATGAGGCGTTGAAAAACGCGACAATTCCCGTTTCCGAAGGTGGCCGGCTATTTATCTCGATCTACAACGATCAAGGCGTGCGTTCCCGTATCTGGAAGAAGCTAAAAAAGACTTACTGCTCGCTGCCCGGCTTCCTAAAACTGCCGTATACGCTGATCACGATGATGCCGTATCAGTTCGCATTGTTCGTGGCGTCTTGCATTTTGTTCCGCCCCATTCAGTTCCTGAAGAAGCGGCTTCGCAAGGCTGACGAACGAGGCATGAATTGGTGGCACGACGTCGTCGATTGGATCGGCGGTTATCCGTTCGAGGTCGCGAAGCCACAAGAGATCATCCATTTCTACCGGGATCGTGGTTTTGTCATCGATCGATTATTCAGCGTTGGCGATCGGCTGGGTTGCAATGAGTACGTCCTGACGAACTTAACCGAAGCCATGAAGGCGGGGCATTCCGAGGGAATTCCGCTGAAGGAGCAACTGGCGGCTTAGAGTTAGGTTGAGTGTGCCAAAGCCGTCGTTTAACCCGTAGCCGCAGGCAAGGGACGAATGCCTCGCCTGTGGCTACGGGTTAAACAATTGTGAGGAGCCAGGGTGCGGCGTAAACGATTGCGATTGCAGTGTTTCGGTGACTCAAGTAGACTCCCGCGCAACCGTTGGTTGGTTGTCCTGGACACTTTCGGCGCCGAAGCGTCGAAGAATGCTTCAGAACAAACACGCGGAGCGTGCGCAAGTCAACAGACCACTAAGAGGGTCTAACCGTTTTATTGAATGAGGGAGTTGTGATGTTGGCCAAAGTCAATCTGCGAGCATGGGGTGTTTTTGCGGCGATTTGCCTAGTTGCATTTTCGGCGCTGCCGTTGAGCGGCGATGAGAAGGCCCCGCAAACTGGCTTGCATGGCATTCTTCCAAGCGAGTTGCCGGAAGCATTGAGTAGCAAGTCGCTGGGCAAGCTGAGCGAGGACCTCAAACCGTGGACCACCGATGTCAGTGCAGCATTAAAGAAGTTGCAAGAAGACGAGTCGCTCACATCAGCGCAGCAACGCGAACAACTCGAGCTACTCGAGATCAAAGCGGATGAACTTCAAGAAGTCATCGCCAAATCGGACTCGGCTTCGCGAAGTCAGTTGCAAGAAGTCCAGGGCAGCTTGGACCGCTACGCCAGCATTGGCGTGGTGATCCTGAATACCTTGGACTACGATCCCAGTCAGGCGGAATCGCCGTTTGAGGTCGCGAAAAAGCAGTTGATCGAGGCGACCGAGACGCTGAACAAGTATTTGAAAAATATCAAAAACGGCGATGGCTGGATTACCTATTTCCAAACTGATGAGATCGTCGATTTGGCCAAGTCCAGTAGCGAAACGTCGGCGTTGTTGCTTTCAACCTTGCAACAACGATTTACCGATGCGAAAGCTAGCGACGACAAATCACAGAGTGAGTTTCTGGCACGCAAACAGTTCAATGCGTTTGGAGATTCTCTGGCCGCATTCCTCAAAGCCGAGAAGGCACCCGCGGCGGAAGCTGGAGATCAATCGGCTCTTCGCGGGCATCTCGCAAGCATGTTGTCCGCGATTCGCGCGTCAGAAGAAACAACCGGCCAAGCTGCCGCTGCCGAGATTCGCACACATTTCGATGCAGCCATTGAGGCTGCTCCTGACAAAGGGGGAATGTTGACGCAGGTCATGCGCGAACATTACTTCAACTACAACTTACGCGTCATTGCCTCCGAGGACTTGCTGAACCGGCTGGTCACTCAAGAACGCAATGAAGAGGGTAAGGTTGAGGACTTCATCCTCGGAGCCCAAGTTGATGGAACTCAAAAGACGAAGGCCACTGTGGGACTTGATCTGAAGGAAAGCAGTGATCGTATTAAATTCCATATTACTCTGAACGGGACCAGCCAAACCGATACTCGCGGAGTGACTCGTCAGGCCACTGTGTTCACAGAAGGTCGGCATAAGTTTAACGCCAGCAAGGAAATCACCTTCGATGGCGACAAGTTCAAGACCGAAGAAGCGGAGATCGAGGTTGATGCCAACAACACAACCGTGGGTGCCCAATCGGCTAGCGGCAATAGTACTGGTCTGGTCGCACGGATTGCCATGCGAGCGGCCAAACGGAAGAAGGCTCAATCTGAAGCGATCGCCGAACAGAAGATGCGCGAACGGCTGAAGCCCGAATTCAACAACGAAATCGACACGATGTTCGTCAGCTTGAACGAAAAGCTGGACGGAAAACTAAATGGGCCGCTGAAGAAGATGAGGCTGTTCCCATCAGCTCGCAGCTTCGCCACGACCGAGAAGTCGTTAGTCGTCAAAACACGACTCATGGACGAAGGCGAGATTGCCGGCAGTGCACCAAACGTCGTCAGTAGCGACAAGGGGCTTGTCTTACAGTTGCATCAATCGCTCTTGAACAATGCATTGGACCGCATGGACTTGGCGGGCAAGTCGCTGGACGAAGCTGGCTTGAAGGCTCAGTTGGAAAAAGCCATCTCGACATTCCTCGGCCGCGAATACCAATTCCCGGCTCCACAAGTTGCTGAAGGCGAAGATGTCAAGCAAGACAAGACTTTGTTCGTCTTCCCAAAAGAGGACGTTTTGCGAATTCAATTGAGCGCCGGTGAGTTGCTGCTTACACTGAGAACAGGATTAAAACCTGAAAAGGGTGAAGAAATCCCAACCCAACGCATTACTGTTCCAATCAAGTTCGCGGTCGATGGCGATAGCATCGTTGCTGAACGTGGCAAGGTGTCGGTTGCTCCAGTCGAGAAGCCGTCCAGTCGTTTCAAGCAAATTGCTCGCGCCGGCGTCGTCCGCAAGAAGGTCGAAGCAGCCTTGCCAAAACGCACGCTCGATCGTCACTTCTCGATCGACTTGGAAGGCAAGGAGCCCGTCAAAATCTCGCTAACTCAGATCGACGTCAGCAATCAATGGCTGTCGTTGGTTGTCGAGTAAACTTGAGATCAGCACGGTTAGGCCTTCGTAGCACTTGGTTGGACCGGTTTAAACCGACACCAAGTTGCGAGGGCTAATCGATGCGACAATGGGCCGTCTTACATCTATCGATATTGTTTCTCGGTGTTGTGCTGGTTGGAATCACCTTCCAATTTGGCCAACCCGAACCGCCACCCGCTCCCAGTCAAGAAGAGGTTCACGCCCACTTTGCGTCCATCGTTGACCTGATGGAATCGAAGTACATCGAAGCCAAGGGCGAAACTGTCAGCAATGTCAAGATTGCGGAAGTGGACGAATCTAAGGACACGAACGCTCCGCTCAGCGTCGAGATTGCGCCGATCAAGTGGTATTCCTGCGGGTGCTGCTCGGACGAACCGATAAAGACGCCTTTCTTCGATAACGACTTAGCAATGGTGAGTCGTCTAGATCGAATTCAGGCGCTAACCATTTCTCGCACGAGCATTTCTGATAGCGGCATTAGCGCGCTGGCGGGAAGTCGGGAGCTGCGGAAACTCAGCTTGCGGGCGAATCACATTACCGATGAATCATTGAAGTCCATCGCTCGCATCAAGACGCTCGAAGAGTTGGACCTGAGCATGACTCAGGTGACGGGGTCAGGGTTAAAGTACCTCAAACACTTGCCAAATCTGCGAGTCCTTAACCTTGAAGGGACGCCGCTCGAAGACGCTCACCTTCGGCATTTGGGTGAACTGCGAAACCTCGAAATTCTGAATCTGGCTTCGACGCCGATTTCGGGAGTCGGATTCGCTGCGGTTGATCGCTTCGAGCATGTCAAAGACCTGAATCTTCAGAGTACGAAGCTGACCGCCGAGGGAAGTGCTCATCTGCCAATGCTGCCTTCGCTCGTGAAACTGAACGCTACTTCTTCACAGTTAGGCGACGGCAGTTTGCGTGCCCTTGCCGGGTCTCACGATTTGGAAACTGTTTGGATTCGAGGGACTAACCTCACCAACGACGGGCTCCGCTATTTTCGTGGCAAGCAAAACCTGAAGACGCTGAGCGTGGGAAGCAAAGCGATCGACGACGATGGCCTCAAGCATTTGGCCGGACTCCGCAATCTTCACGCCATTGATTTCAACGGCACGTCGATTATGGGCGAGGGTGTTGTTCATCTAAGAGAATGTCGACAGCTTGGCAGTTTATCGATTGATCGCGAAGGCCAAAAAGGTATACGGCTAAACGAGGGTGTTCTGGAGACTATCGCCGGACTGCGCGAGCTATCGTACCTGAAGATCGATTTGACAACGTCGCCTGATCTGGTCGTGAAGCTTGATGATCTTCCGAAGCTACGGATGCTCGAGTTTTATTGCGGCGATGCGGTCAATCGAATCGAGCTCTCGAACATGCCAAGGTTGGAGCGAGTCTCGATACTTCGACGCAATGAACGAGTTTGGCAATCCGACAGCGATCTGATCGATCCTGCAGCGGTTCCGAAAATTAACGCAATCAGTCTCAAGAGTCTCGGCAGTGAGTACACCGGCGGCAAAGTGCAGGTCCGCTTGAGTTTGCCTGAGCGGCTAGAGGTGAGTGACTTTGAGAATGCTTTCTTCAAGGAGATCACGGGCGTTGTCACTGCCGAGCACGGCCAGCAATTCCGGCAATACGAGGTTGCTCGCATCAACGCGCTTCCAAAGTCCGATCCCAAGGCGGTTGTGGAATGTCTGTCGGGACCAACTAACCGTTACATTCGTCCATACATCGCAACCGATCATTGGACGAAGGAGTGGTCAGACGCCTTCAACGAGTTTCAATCGACGGCACAATACTTCACCTTGCAGACGGCTCGTATTGATGAAGATGCGCCAATTCCTGTTGCTGGGCTAACCCAGCTGGAAGACTTCACATTGATCGATACTGATGCCAAGCATGTTGTCTTCCAAGGCATTCGACCAGGAATTCGCGAATTGGAAATGAGAAAAACGTCGATCGATACACTCGAACTCTTCGGGCATGCTCCATTGATGTTCAAGCAAGTTCGCAAGCTCGATCGATTGATCAGCCATGTGGGCAAGACTCGAGGCGATCGCCTTTATATGTTTGGTGGCGGAAATGGGCCAGCATTATCTGGCTTTGTTTGTGCGCCCAAATCGATCGAGCTACACGATTTCCAAAACGTCAAGACATGTTCGCTCCGCTGCGGCAACGGCATCGAAAAAGTCGAGATTTTCGGGAGGGCCCCCAGTTTCCACGGCTTTCAGTTTGTGCCCTCAACGATACACCAAATCACTTGGGGCGACCGGGCACCAGGTCGTTGGCAAGGTGAGTTCGACACCCGCCGACGACGAATGTTGCAACTGCAAAGAGCAAAGGAACGAAAGGCACGCAAACAGAGCAGCAAGTAATCAATTCGCTTCGTTGTTCTCAGAATCGCCCATTTTCAGCTCTTCCAGGGTCATCTTCAACTCTTTGACCGCTCCGCCGCTGATGAAAACTAGCAAGCCTAGGAAACCGAGAATCGCGGCACCGATCACGATGCTCCAGATTATCATCCAGCCGTACATAAGGATTGCTATGCTCCGTTGTTCTCGTCGCTTTCGCGAGGTGGGTCGGGGAACAAAATGGAACCGAATACAAAGCCAGTGATCGTCGTGGTAAACGTCACCAGCATCATGTGACCATCAGTGATTTCAATTCCAATGGATTTCACGACCTCCAAGCTGTTCAGGAACTTGATGCCGGGTGTCATTGCCCACAGTCCCATCAGACCGCCGAGCAGGGCAATGTAAGCTCCGACGCTGCTCGACCGTTTCCAATAGAGTCCGCCGGCCACTACTGGAAAGACGCCAGCAACATAAACCGTACCGGTCACGGACATGTATTGCCACAAGTCTGTCGAGACCTCGTACCACAGCCCCCAGAACAACAAGGCGGCTCCAATCAGCACAATGGCAACTCGAGTCACGTTGATGCGTGCTTTATCGGTCAGCTCACCAGCAATCGGAGCCACGATGTCTTGGGTGATCACACCACTCCAGCAAAGTAGGTAGCTGTCGTGAGTCGACATGAAGGCGGCGACCATTCCGGCCGTCACAATTCCGAGCAATCCGGTGGGGATGATCTTTGCTAAGAACAGTGGCATGGCGGAGAGCGTTGTTGTCGACGAGTTCTCGTCAGCAATGGCTGCTGAGAAGGCTGCCTGCATCTCCGGTTGGCTCGCAAAAAACGCAAACGCTCCGATGCCCCAAAGCGCAGGGAGTGCTCGACGGGAAAGAAACGGAATCGTGCTATAAAGGTACAACTTCTGAGCAACCTCGGAAGATCGCACCGACAACATGCGGCTGGCACCGGCGGGCCAAAGAATGACCGCAGCAAACAAAACAGCCGCCTGCGAGACCAACGTTATTGGCCCCGGTGATTCTATCGGGTTGTAGCTTCCCTCGTGTTGTGTCACGACTTTCCCGAAGCCATCAAAGCCGATCTCGTAAAGCACGAAACTGGAGACGACCAACATGCCGATTCCGAGCACAATGAATTGAATCAAATCGGTAATCACGACGGACACCATTCCACCCAAGACTGTGTAGAACAGCACCAGTAACAGCAACGCCGTCATGATCAGCTTCAGATAAAGCGGGTCGGAGAATCCCGAGATCGCTGTCAAGAACTCGGCACCAGCCTTTAAGAACAGGCCCATGTTCAAGACGCCAGAGATCACCATCATGCAAGCACCGACGATTCGCACGCCGCGCGTATAGCGCTGCTCGTAGTACTCGGGGATCGTCAGCACGGCCGTTTGACGAAGGCGGTAAACAATGAACCCCGTCAGTCCCACAATCAACAACGTGACGAATTCATAGATCGCCAAGTAAAGCGAAGCGTACTGTTGGCGGAAACCTAATTCCGAGCTGTACATGACCGTCACAAGACCGAGTTCTGTGCCAGTCATCGTCGCCAAGGCAAGCCGAATTCGTAGCGTACGGCCTGCGACTAGATAATCAGAGAGACCACCTACATAGCGATTGGCCCACAAACCGATAAAGATCGACGAGCCCAAATAAATTGCGACGATCGCCCAATCGAGGCCCGTAAAGTTGGTTTCGTACAGACTCATTCTGTCTCGGCTTTTGTTTCCGGCTTGGCAGCAGCGACTTCCAAGTTATTCTGGATCGAGCGAACTCCCGGCTCCAGTCGGACAAGATTTGCTGCCAATCGCCGCTCTCGATCGGACGTGACCGTGCCGCTTAACGTGGCCTTGCCTTTATCGTCGACTTTAATGCCTAACCCCTTCAACACGGGGAGACTGGTCGAGAGTTGGGTAAATTGAACTTTCACCGAACTTGCAATCACCGTCGAAGAAAGCTTTGGAAATGTGAATGCGATTCGTTGTCGTGGCCGAATCTTGGATTTCCGAGATTGGCCTTGGCCGTAGCGACCGAATTGTGCGAAGTTGCCAGAATTGAATCCGCCGCCGCGGCCGAAGTTTCCGAAGCCACCACCTTGGGAGATTCGCGATTGCTGCTGACCCGTGAATTGGTTGCCGATGAATCGCCCCGCATTGTCGCTGCGGCCGACAAAGCCGTTGCCGAAATCTGTGCTGACGCTGCCCGTGCCAGCTTCCGTATTCAGCAGACTCTGAAACTGTCCGTTGTTGTTCGGCCCTTGAGTCGTCGTGTTGTTACCGGTGGCACGGCTATTCGTGCCGGTGGTGTTACGGTTCGAGTTTGAAGAACCAAAAAGGTTGCTTGTCTGAGCATTAACTGCTTGAGCCGAATAAGTCAGCAAGACCAAAACCGCGAACAGGATAGACTTTTTACTTGTCATTGGATTCACCCACTAGGAATGGCGGCAAGTGTGTTGTTGTTGGCTGCCCCACCAGCACGGCATAGTTTGTGGTGTGAGGTACGAGTAACTCACACGAAATAATTCTACCCTATGAAGGGACGATTCCCAAGCCGTTGACGCTCTGTGGGAATTCAATAAACTGAACCGCAATGAAACGCGTGAAACCGTCTACTCAGTTGTTATATTTGCTAAAATCCGCAAGGCGGCTCGCCCAAGATATTGAGGCTCGAGCAATCGTCATGCTGGCCGAGTTGCCGTATGACTTCAAGGAAATCACAAAATTACTCCGCAAAGTCGAGCTAGTCGTTACGGCCGACAAACCCGATGTGCAACGTGCCGTCACCGAGGATGAGGTCAAGTTGGTCCCGTTGTTGCATGAACCGCAAACTCGGCAACTTCAAATGAGTCAAGCTTTGCTGGAAGCCATCGCGGACGAACTGCTGAAACCGGGAGACAAAATCGTCGCCGTTTATGCCAGCTACGATCGCGACAAAGCGGACACGATGAGTATCATCAACCTGACCGAGCACTTGGCAAAGCTGACCTCTCGTGATCTGCAGCGTTTAGAGACGACCGTGCCGCTAGAAACGCTTCGCCGAGTTGTCGATATCGCCGTCGAGATTGGTCGCGAGGGACGCGAAGGGAAACCGGTCGGTACGATTCTTGTCGTTGGCGATCATCGCAAGGTGTTGCCACTCTCGCACGAAGCCGTTCACGATCCGTTTCGTGGGTACTCGCAGAAAGAGCGACATATCCGTAGCCCTCGAACAAAAGAGAGCATCAAGGAAATCGCACAAATCGACGGTGCCTTCATCGTGACAGCCGAAGGCATCGTGCAATCTGCCGGACGCATCTTGGACGCGCCCGCGGAAGGATTGACGCTATCAAAAGGACTGGGAGCACGACATTGGGCGGCCGCCGCGATCAGCAAGGTTACCAAGTGCATCGCAATCACCGTTTCCGAGTCGACTGGAACCGTCCGCATCTTTCAAAACGGAATCGTTGTTCTGCGGATCGAGCCAATGGACCGCGCCATGACATGGGCCGATGTCGAGACCGAGGCTCCGACGTAGAGAGCCACGAGTCAAGGGACAAGAGTCGAGAGCCAGAGCGACAGGACCAGTGACTAAGATCTCGGGCAAGGTCGCGTCAATATCGTTGAGCCCGTAGCCGTAGGCGAGGACCACACGATGAACCTCGCCTGCGGCTACGGGTTAAACGACGGAAACGGTCACACCAAAGAGAGCACTCGGAGATTCGATGCGTTACCTAACCTTGATTCTTGCACTCACTTTCGGGCAACTTGTCATTGCCGATGAAGTGCGAAAGATCAAGATCGGCGACCCGCTGCCTTACGGTCAATCGCCCATCAATTATCCTGATGAAGAGACAAGCGACGCCATCGCGAAGCTGAAGGATGCCGTTGAGAAGGGCGAAACCAACTTGCCGTTTAGCGAGAAGCACGGGTACTTGCCGGCAGTGCTGAAGGCGTTGAACGTGCCGCTGGAATCTCAGTTGCTGGTGTTCTCGAAAACGGCCGTCAATCAAAAGATCATTTCGCCAACGAATCCTCGGGCGATTTATTTTAATGACGAGGTCTCCGTAGCTTGGGTGCCAGGAGCGGCCGAGTTGGAACTGACGGCCATCGATCCGCTAAAGGGCGGAATGTTCTACCTGATCCCTCAGGAAGCAGCCGAAAGGCCAGAGATTCGCCGCAACAGCCGCTGCTTGGCTTGTCATGTGGGCATCACCACTTTGCGAGTGCCTGGCTTCATGATTCGTTCGTTCTTTACGAAGGACGACGGCAAACCGGTGTCGGGTTATTCGCGAGTCACTCACGATATGCCGCTGTGGAAACGATGGGGCGGTTGGTACGTGACGGGCACGCACGGGAAACGCCCGCACCGAGGCAATCTGATCGGTGTCGACAAGGCCGAGAGTTTCAAAGACCGCCCACTACAAGGCGGCAACGTTGACGCATTGAACGAGTTCTTTCCGGTAAAAGATTATCTTGCCCCGACCAGTGACATCGTCGCGCATTTGGTCTTCGATCACATGATGAACGGCTTCAACTTGATCATTCGAGTGAACTACGAAGCACGACTGAAACGGCAATCCGACGCGGAAGAACAGTTGCTGCGGTATCTATTGTTCGCGGATGAGCCACGCCTGGACACAACAATCTCCGCCGTCGGTGATCGGGGCGAGTTGGACGCATCGCCGATCCGAGGCAATGACTTTGCTCAATGGTTTTCAAAACAAAGTCTCGCCGATGGCAAACCCGATCGATTGCGAGAACTCGATTTGAAAACTCGACTGCAGCGTCATCGAGTCAGCTTTTTAGTGAATCATCGGTTGTTTCGAGGACTACCGCGCGCAGTGCGTGATCGTCTTATGGGGCGAATGCAGCAAGCTCTGGAATCAGCCAACGCCGACGAACCGCTAACGTCTCACATTCCGATTTCGGAGAGACGCGAGATTCTTGCCATTTTGAAGCCGAAAAAACGCTGATCTGAAAATGTGTTCCATAGCCGATTTTTTCCGGGAAGCCAGCGATGAAATCGGCTAAGATTAGGTCTGTGTGCTTTGCTGTTGCGGCCACGTTTTTGTGCAAATGAAGTAGACCTATCATGAAGACTAAGCTCAGTTTGATTGTTGTCACTGTTCTTGCCGGGGCTGTCGCGATTGGAATCATGAACAGTCGAATCGTTCACAGTGACGAAACGAAGACGTCGACATCGAAGACTGTCCAAGGCATGACACCCGCCGTTTCGCCGTCGGCAAAACAACCGACGCAACAAAACAAACCGCCGAGAACCGAATTGCGAGCTTTGACTTTTCATCGGTTAAGCCCATCGGAACAAAAGATTACAGCATCGATGGACGCGGAAACGCTGGCAGAGTTCGTCGACACCCCGCTCAGCGATGTGACAACTTTCCTGTCGGAATTGCACGATATCCCCATCATCCTTGACGAGTTCTCATTGCAAGAGCAGGGCATTAGCACGGACGCGCCGGTCAGCATGAGCTTTGCTTCGTCGTTGAAGAATGTGCTCGCGAATCTATTGGAGCCGCTGAAGCTTGATTATATCGTTGCCAACGATGTCTTGAAGATCGTGCCTCGAAAGGTTGCTGATGAACGTTTGGAAGTTCGAGTCTACGAAACGCGTCACCTTGAGGACGTCAAATCCGAAGAGCTGGCCGAGGTCGTCCAAGAGACGGTTGCCGTCGGCACTTGGGCACAATCAGGTGGCAAGGCGGCGGTGAAATCATTGAATGGATGCCTTGTTGTGAGTCAAAGTCAACGTGGACATCGCGCGGTGACTGATCTGTTGGAGCAGCTTGCCCGTCACACTCAGATCGGGGATTAGTTAGGAAAAGAAGCCTCAAAAAGAAGCCCAGCTTTTTCGAAAAGCCGGGCTTTTAGGCCGTATTCGCCCGATTTCCGGCTCAAATGAACACATAGCGTGTTTTCTCAAAAAAAGATCTTGCGGCAATCCGCCTTTCGTTGGTATCGTGGTTGGTTCGATTACTGAACAAGCCGCTTTTGCCGGTTTGTTGTTCTTTAGTAACTTGGTGAATCAAGGAGAACCCTCGTGTTGTCTGTCTATCCGTCTAGCGTTCTAGACGCACCGGCTGTTGAGTCCGAGAGTAGTGTTGATTTCGTCGAAGAACTCCGTTTACGCACTCATGCCCGTAAACACTATATTTCTCGTGAAGACCGCAAACCTGATTTGCATCCCATCGTGCTCGACGAGATGTTGCGAGTCGACCGGGAGATGTCGAGGTAGTCTTGATTCGCCTTAAACACATTTGCTTTGCGCTGCTTGTGTATGCGCTGTATGGCCGCATCCTTGACGTGCGTTGAGAATCTGAAATCATACGTGATGTATCGCCCGGCTTTTAGCCGGGTTTTTTTGTTGGTGACGATAGGTAGCGAAACCGCTCGAAGACTAAGGGTATTGTTGGCAAGTATCGATGGCCGTACTGCTTCAAATTCGCGACGCTTTCAAAAGCTATGGAGAGCAGCAATTGCTGGATGGTGCCGAGGCCACCTTGATTGACGACGTCAAAGTGGGATTCATTGGCCGCAATGGCGCCGGCAAGTCAACGTTGCTGCGAGTTCTCTTGGGCGATGAAGACCTGGACCGCGGGGAAATCGTCAAGCACCCCAACCTGCGGCTAGGTTATCTGCGCCAACACGATCCATTTCAACCGGGCGAAAGCGCACTCGAGTTCCTGATTCGCGACAGCGGGCAGCCAGATTGGAAGTGCGGCGAAATAGCGGGGCAGTTCGAGTTGAAAGGAGCCTATTTGGAAGGTCCAGTCGGCGAACTTTCCGGCGGCTGGCAAACTCGAGTCAAGCTGGCAGCTCTCTTGCTGCACGAACCGAATCTATTACTGCTCGACGAACCGACAAACTTCCTCGACCTCCGCACACAGATTCTGCTCGAGCACTTCTTGCGAGATTACAAACGCGCGTGCTTAATTGTTTCGCACGATCGTTCGTTCTTGAAGGCAACTTGTAGTCACACCTTGGACCTCAGCCGCGGCAAGCTCAAGATGTATGCCGGGCCGATCGACTCGTACCTGGAGATGGTCGAGGAACAACGTGTTCGAGATGAACGAACCAACGCATCTGTGGCCGCCAAGCAGAAGCAACTTCAGCGGTTTATCGACAAGAACCGCGCCAACGCCAACACGGCGTCTCAAGCCCGCTCGAAAGCCAAACAACTGGAACGGCTTCAGCTGAGCGAAATGGAGTCCGACGAGCCAACCACTTTCATTCGAACACCAGAGGTCGAACCCGGTCGCGGCGCCGCCGTCCGATGTCACGGGTTGGCGATGGGTTACCCTGACTTCACGGTCGCCACCGACATCGATATCGAAATCGAACATGGCGAGCGAGCGGCCATTGTCGGAGACAACGGTCAAGGCAAGACGACTTTCTTACGAACGATCGTCGATTCGCTTGCACCGATCTCGGGAAACATTCGCTGGGGCTATCATTGCGACATCGGCGTTTATGCTCAGCACGTCTACGGAAGTTTGCCGCCCGAACAGACGATCATCGAGTATCTCGAGTACAAGGCGATTCCGGGCACGACAACGCAAACCCTGCTTCAATCGGCGGGAGCAATGTTGTTCCACGGCCAAGCCGTGAAGAAGAAAATCAAAGTCCTATCCGGTGGCGAGCGGGCTCGGTTGTGCATGGCCGGCATTTTATTGGGCGAGCATAACGTCCTCGTCCTCGATGAACCCGGAAACCACTTGGACGTCGAAACGGTCGAGGCACTTGCCAACGCACTGCTGAATTACAAAGGCACGGTGATCTTTACCAGCCACGACCGCCACTTTATGCAGCGGGTGGCGACTTGCGTAATCGAAGTCCGCGATGGGCACGTGACCAATTACGGTGCCGGCTACGATGCGTACCTCTATGCCGTCAACAAAGAGATTGAAGAGGGCGAGCGGGCTCGCAACGCCAATTTGGCCAAGACGCCCGGCGGCAAGATTCCCACCAAGGCCGCTCCGAAACGCGACCAACGAAAGATCCGAAAGGAAATCTCGAAGGCGGAAAAGGCGATCGCCCGGCTCGACGAAGAGAAATCGACATTGAACGCCGAGCTTCTCAAGACGACCGATGCCGAGGAAGCCATGCGGTTACACGAAGAATTCACTCGTGTTTCCGACGAATTGGAAGCCAACGAAGAACGCTGGTGCGAGCTTCAGGAAGAGCTGGAGTGACTCAAAAACGGGAACCGAAGATCAGAAACGGGAAAGCTCCCCGTATTCGCATTCCTTTGGCTTGATTTGAGGCACGAATTCTCGCAGAATCTCACCTTAGCGGCGTTGGAATAGCGTCGATCCGAAGTGTCCTATTACAAGAATTCACCACCGATGTTGATGATCGATCGCGCTGAAGAACTCAAACAGGAATTGACCGACAAGTATGTTGTCGTGGTAGGTGGCGTTCCGGAATTGCGAAGGTTTCAGGGACTGACCGGGCAGGTCAAGACAGTCAACATGAACTGCCGCGCGTTGGTCGAGTTTGATGGTCCGGCGGACATCGGTTGGTACGACATCGAACCCTCGTTCTTGAAGGTTGTTGACGGTCCGGCCGAGGCCGAGAAACCGGCAGCGAAAAAAGCTGATGCGGCACCGGCGAAAGCTGCTGCAAAGCCAGCTGCGGCGAAATCGGGGCTAAGTCCGCTTGAGATGGCTCGCCAACAAGGTGCTGTTGGCGCTGCTAAACCAGCAGCAGCGGAAGCTCCACCGGCGAAGCCTGCAGCGGTCGATACTTCCAAGATGTCTCCCTTGGAGCTGGCGCGACTCCAAGATAGCGGTGGCGGCGGAGCTGCTCCCGCGGCGGCGCCAGCTGCTGAGGCTCCTGCAGCCAAACCAGCGGCAGCGGCGGTGGATACATCAAAGATGTCACCTTTAGAGTTGGCGCGACTCCAAGATGGCGGTGGTGGGGGAGCGGCGCCAGCTGCTGAGGCACCTGCGGCCGAGGCTGCCCCTGCTGCTCCGGCGGTTGATATGTCTAATATGTCTCCCCTAGAGTTGGCGCGACTGCAAGATGGCGGTGGATCTGCTCCTGCGGCGGCACCAGCTACTGAGGCTCCCGCAGCCGAATCTGCCCCAGCGGCTCCGGCGGTCGACACATCAAACATGTCTCCTTTGGAGTTGGCGCGACTTCAAGATGGTGGTGGCGGTACATCCGCTCCGGCGGCAGCTACTGCCGAAGAACCCGCCGCTGAGGAAGCCTCAGCGAAAAAAGATCTTCCAACAACAGGCGCCGACGGCAAGCCACTTTCGCCGCTCGAATTGGCTCGAATGCAGGATTCCAAGAAGTAATTTCTTCAGGTACGCACGCGCTGCTGCGTGTTTGTTCTGGATTCATCTTTGGCGTTTGAACTTTAGTGCGGACGAACTCGCATTCGTCACACTGGGCCGATGTAGTGAGTGATTGGGATGGCATACGTCAAGCTAGTTGAAGGCGATTACCCCGATCACACGATCGCTTTAACGAAAACAAAGATCGTCTTCGGACGCCATCCCGATTGCGACGTGCCCTTGGCCAGCAGTGCTGCAAGCCGTCACCACATGATGATCGTGCAAGACGGCACTCATTACTCGGTTCAAGATCTCGACAGCAGCAACGGCACTTACGTCAATGGGAATGAAGTTGTTGCACGTGTCCGTTTGAACGAAGGCGATCGCCTGGAATTTGCGGATTACGAATTCGTTTTCGTCGCGACATCATCGCGGATTGAGGGCAAAGATACCGCTTACGGAATGCTGGCGGCAACTGTCACGGATTCGGACAAACTGCAATTAGCGTTAAGTGCAGGACACAACGAAAGAGAAACCTGACGATGCTGAGGCGGGCACTGAAACAAAAGAGATTGCCTCGGTCGATATCGGAGAACTGTCGTCGAAGCATTCGGCAGTCGGTAAATTCAGCCGCGCGCTTTCTTTTATAAAGTCGCTTTCCGCCGAGGGTGACCTCGAGTCGGTATTAAACGATTCGCTGGATGGGTTGTTCGAAATCTTCGGCAGGGCCGAAGAGGGCGTCATTCTTCTCGTCAATGAGCACACGAAGAATCTGGAAGTTCGGCAAACGAGACTGCCACTCTCACGACCAAAGGGAAAGCCCAAGTTGGTCAGCCAATCGGTGCTCGACAATGTTCTATATGAAAAAAAAGGCGTCTTGTTGTCGCTTGGCTCAAGAGCAAACGTGTTTTTGGACGACGCTGCGAGCGGCAGTATTTTGCGAAACTTGGATTCTGAATCCATGAGCAAGTCGGGCGTCAAGTCAATCATGTGTTGTCCAATGACGGTTCGCGATGACGAACCAATTGGGGTCGTCCAGCTTGCTTCTGCCGTCGATGGAGTCTTTGAGGAGACGGATCTACAGATTCTCGGTGCCGTCTCCGAAGTCCTCAGTTTGACATTTGCCAACGCGCAGCTCAGTCAAGAGCTTCGCGACCGCGGCCTCGAAGTGAATCATGCAGCGCGCTTAAGTACGGTTGGCGAGTTCGTTGCTGGGATCGCGCACGAGTTGCATCAACCTTTGGGAGTCATCAGCAACTATGCCAACGGTTGGCGACGTCGGATCGAAAAGGACGACTTCGAGAAGGATGCCTTAATAGAGGATCTGCGAACGATCCACGAACAATCGTTTCGTGCAGGCAAGATCATCGGCGGTATTCGCCAATTCGTCCAAAAGCGCGGGACTGAATTTTCTTGGACAAACATCAATGATTTGGTGTGTGAAGCCGTGCAGCTTGCTGGGCTGAGTGGACAACGAAAGTCGACCGAAGTCACGACGAATTTGTCGTCCGATCTTCCGATGGCCAAGGTGGATCGCACACAAATCACGCAGGTCATCCTCAACCTGCTCATCAATGCTTTCGAGGCCCTTGCCGCCACCGATTGTGCCCCAAGACGTGTAAGTGTGGAAACGCGATTGGGAGAAAAGGATTCGCTAATTGTTGTCATCAAGGACAACGGACCCGGTATTGCTGCGACGATCGAGGATCGAATCTTCGAACAGTTTTTCTCGACCAAGTCCGACGGTTTGGGAATCGGGTTACCGCTGAGTCGTGACATCATCGAACAGCACGGCGGTCGGTTGTGGTTACGATCCAGCGAGCCAGAGAGCACCGCGTTTTGGCTGCGGTTACCAACTGAATCGCTTGAGCCCGAAGCACCTGAGACGACTGATGACGATGACATGCCAACGACCGTGAACACTTATCGCTAATCGTCATCCTGACGCCAACCCGATGTTAACCCATGTTAACAGTTTGTCACGTTCGTGAATCACGTATTTTCAGCAAGCGAGTTGCAGGGTTAAAGTTGCTAAGCGCCGCTATTACCGATCGGCTTTCTGATATCGCCCAGCACACCGTGCTAGCGTCGCAATTGCTTCTTTTCCCACAGCCTCGTGGCACGCCTGCCCAAAGCGTCTCAATCACATCCTCACGGAACGTGTTTTGCGGCGGTTTTGGAACTTGTTAGCTACGCCGATCGGGGCCATTCTCATGAAGTGTACGTATCTCTTAAGACGAACTGCGCACACAGTCCAGACTCTGCGCGATCGTCTTTTGCAAACCCGTGCGTTTTTGGCGTGGAAATCGTCGCAAAACAAGCTCAATGACCTTCAACAGCGGATTGTGTCCGATTTGGATCGGGACGGCATCGCTATCAACGTAAGTGAGCTGGGCCTCGACGCGCAATTCCAGGAACTCTGTGAGCACTCAAGCTTGCTCAAGCCGCTGCCGAAGAAAACCGGCGGGATCATGAAACCGTTCCTCCACAAGCTATTGTCCGAGAATGTGGTTGATCACGATCCGGAGAGCATTTATGGGCGTGTCTGTTTGGACTCGCGGCTGTTGGAAATTGCCAGTGCTTACTTTCGTGGCTTATGCAGCCTGTCGGAATACAACATGTGGCTGAACGTGCCGATTGATGACTCGGCCCAGTCATCGCAACTTTGGCATCGCGACCCTGGAGACATCTGTCTGCTGAAGATGTTTGGCCTAGTCACTGATCTGACGCCGAGCAACGGCTCGTTTCACTATCTTCGAGGATCTCATTGGCGAGGTCCGCACGCTCGGCTCACAGCACCTTCAACGCATGACGGATTCTCATCACGTTCGAACGACGAGCAGATGCGTCAGTTAACCGACGAACGTGACTGGATTCATGTGACGGGTCCTCGAGGCACGATTATTTTCGCAGACACGCGCGGCTACCACAAAGGTGGTCTCGTCCAGAGCGACCATCGACTGTTGCTGGCAGCTATGTATACACGGTGGATGTATACTGGCGAATCAATGCTGCGACAAACGACGCCGTTAGCAGACGATGCCTCCGTCGATCAAGAGTGGGCGCTTCGCGCGATTCGACGTGGAGAAGAGTAACTGCTCAAACAGCGTTCTGAGTGGCTCGCAAAAGCGCCAATTGGCGTTTTGCCAGTCTTACGAGCGGACGCTTTGATTGAATGAAGCGCAAGGCGTCGTCGACATCTTCATAGTATCCCAGATGCAACAACAAGACGGTCGCGAACATGCCCGTGCGTCCTTGTCCTTCGGCGCAGTGAATGTAAATGTTGCCGTTAAGACCAGCAACTTGACGTGCCCAGTCTTGCAACTGGTCCGGTGAGGTTACAAACCGATCCAGAATTTGGAAGGAATGGTAAGACGCAGATCGCAATGGTTTGGGCTCGTTGAACTCGCACGTCAAGTCGATGACGTGATCAATGTCCTCGGGCAACTCATGAGGAAGCAGCCGGCGCCCAATGAAGATGTTATCAGTAAGCTGGTGATAGGCTGGTTGCCGAAAAATTAACCGCGCTGCATACCACATCGACCACAGGGTGACCAGATACGGCAAGAGTACAAGCTGATGCAAAGGCGAAAGCAATCCGCTGGAGGACTTGCCGTAAATCCTTGGCCCAAGACGAAAATAGCCAAGGCCAACGATGGCAAAGCTAAGAGCAGGCCAAAGAAGCAAGTGAGCCCAACCGCCGTGAACCCATGCAGCAAACAACATCGATCCAGCGATCGACATAAACAGAACAGGGTACTTCATGAACCGAGAAACCGAAGGGAGCAGCGTGATCACCACAGTTTGAGTTTGCCAGCGGGCCCCTCGCCAGGCAATTGGGTGCGGTGAGTTTCGATCCATCAGACAGTCGGTGTCTCCATTCGAACACTTGCATTGTACCAGTCAGCCGACTCATTTCGAGACATGATGTGGCAGCCAGCCAAAAATCCGTTCAGAATCACTCGAATGCGTTAACTCGTTTGTTGTTGACATGTTACGATGCACGCCAACGCATGTGCCCGTTCCATAAAAACCTCCCCCGTTCTTTGGAATGCCTAGATTATGTGGTTCACTGAAACACCTTGGCCGCCGATTGTGATTTGCTCGATTATTGGGGCCATCTGCCTCGTCGATCTGACATCCAGGCGGCGGAAGATTTCATTAATCGGTGTCGTGCTCATGGCCGTGGCCAGTATTGCGATCTTCATCATTGAAGAGCAGATCGTCACTGACTCGGAGCAGGTCGAGATCAGCGTGATTGCGATGGCGACGGCCTTCGAAGAGGGTGAATTGAACGCGTGTCTGGACTATATTTCGCCGCAAGCCGTGCAGATTCGTGGGATGGTACAAGCCGCGTTCTTGACCGTGAAGGAAGTTCGCGGCTTGAAAATCAAGTCGCTCAGCGTCGAGATGAAAGCGAACTCAACCCGAGCGATTTCGGACTTCCGGGCCAACGCAGACTTGGCCATCCGAGGCTACGGCGAGATTGGTCGCCGTCCATCTCGCTGGCGATTCACTTGGCGGAAGGAAGATGGCGCGTGGAAAATCGTCAAAGTCGTGCGGCTCAACCCGTTGACAGGCGAGGAGATGGGGATCATGGACCAGCGCGAGGCGTAGCAGCGAGTCTCGAATTTGAATTCTCAGATTCCAAATATTCAAATTTCTAGGAATTCCGCCTAAGAACACCGCGTCTCAAACGTCGTCTGGTTTAGAAAGCGACGTTTTCTCTTGGATTTCACAATGACGGAAAACAACGGGCAAGTTGCCGTGGCGCCGTCTTCGGAAGAACTGTCGGCATCGGCAATCGAAACGGATTTGGTCAACAGTGTTGATGCGCGCGGATCTCGAAAGCCAAGCTCGCGTGGATTGGATCCGAGACGTGATGCAGCAGTACGAGGCACGGTTGCTTCGCTATGCTCAGCGAATCACGAAGGATCTGGAGCGGGCTCGTGATGTTGTCCAAGAGACCTTTCTTCGACTTTGCAAACAAGATCCCGCCGAGCTAGATGGGCATTTGTCCGAATGGCTCTACACGGTTTGTCGCAATCGGGCACTTGACGTTCAAAAAAAGGAGCGACGCATGGCGACGATGACAGAAGTTGACGCAGTTCATGCCTTCACGGAGGCGTCACCGGCCGATGAGGTTGAGACTCGGGATACCGCGCAGCACGTCTTTGGACTTTTGGACGCTTTGCCTGACAACCAACAAGAGGTCGTGAGACTGAAGTTCGAGGGCGGGTTGAGTTATCGGGCCATTAGTGAGGTCACTGGTCTCTCTGTTTCGAATGTCGGCTATTTATTGCACCAAGCAATTCGAACGTTGCGCCAGCGGGCTCAGACGACTTGATTCCCTTCTTCTTGGCTTTGTTATCACCCCGAAGTCTCGGTTGCGAGTAGTGCTCGCATCAGAACATTAAATAAGGAACGAATCATGGGACAAAACCCTTTCGCCCCAAACGATTCCCGTTTGACGTCTTATGTGTTTGGGGAATTGAGCGAAACCGAGCAACTCGAAATCGAGCAGCTCTTGGAGTCATCGGCCGAGGCCCGCGCGGCTCTTGCTGAGATTGAAGAGACGGTTCGCACACTGGAAGACGGATTCGCCAGTCAAGAATCTGTGGCTCTGAATGCAGATCAACGTGAAAACGTCGAAGCCGCGTGCTTGAGCGATTCGCCTGCTGTGGTGACCGCAGATGTGACAGCACGGCCGAAACGACGGTGGTTGGCATTCGAAGTCAGCGCTGTTGTCGTTGTGCTGGCTTTGGGAGTTGGCGTGTGTGCCAAATTCCAATGGGATCATCCTGAAGCCGCCGCGTTTCGCTACGATACCGGGATGGTTCGTTTCGAAGCTGTAACCGGCGATGAAGCCTACGAAGAATTTCACTCGAGTTCGCAGGTTCCACATTCAGATGGAGATGATGGGGGTGGAATCTACCAGCAGTCAAACGAATTGCAAGAAATCGCCAAAGGCAATGTCTCCGGCGAAGCTCTCGTTTCCGAGGTTTCTCAAGTTGATTCGTCAAAAGAAGCCGATATTCAAGTGCCGGTAACATCCGGCAAGCTAGTAGAAGGTACCGATCTGGGTGAAAAGTCAGGTGCGAAATACTTTGTCGCTGGGAAGGAGATTTCAGAAACTGAAGCGACCCGTCGTCGAACTGGTGTGCAGCTAGGCTCGGGCAAGAACGTTTCGAAGTTTACTGGTGATGCTACTGCGCCTGCGGCGAATGAATCGGCTCCTCAAGCAGCATCGGGCCCAAGAAATGTAACCACGGGACCGGTCCCCGCTCCAAAACCGGTGTCAGAGAGCAAGTCTCGTAACTCCAACAAAGTCGCGGGTGTGGAAGAGCCCGGTCGCCCTCGACGGCCTCTGCGTTCCAAAGTCAAAGCGGATGCCAACACGCCGTTGGTAACGAGCATTAAGCCATTGCAAGACGGGCTCGTTCGAGGGCTTGGCCAGCCGACTGGTACAACGCCCGACAAGTCAGTCGACCTGGAGAAAATCGCTGCCACTGATGTACTGAAAACGGTACCGGAGAATTTTCGCAAACAAGTCAGCCGGTATTACGAGAGCCTAGGAAAGAAGAAAGCAAGACCCGAAGCGGAAGGGAAACCAGTTGGCAATTTCGGTCGATCTGATGGTGCCAGCTATTTTACACGCTCGACCGAGGGTGAATCCTACAACCCGATTCACGAGAACGAGTTCCTTTCGCCAAAGCTGAAACCGCTTTCGACGTTCGGTGTCGATGTTGATACCGCGTCCTACTCGAACGTGAGGCGTTTTCTGGACCATCATCAATGGCCAAACCCGAACGCCGTGCGAATCGAGGAAATGATCAACTATTTCCGCTACGAGTACCCACAACCAACCAATGAGACACCGTTTTCAGTGAATATCGAGACCGGCAGTTGCCCGTGGCAGCCGGATCATCGCTTGGTCCGCATCGGATTGAAGGGCAAGGAAATCGATCGCGAGCAACGTCCGCCAAGTAACCTAGTGTTCTTGCTCGATGTATCCGGTTCGATGCGAGACGCGAACAAACTTCCCTTGGTCAAGCAGTCCATGCTGCTGCTAACCAACGAGATGACCGAAGACGATCGCGTTGCCATCGTGACATACGCAGGTGATGCTGGCGTCAAATTGAACTCGACGATGGGCAGCGACAAAGACAAGATTCGCGCCGCCATCAACGCACTGCGTGCGAGCGGCTCAACAAACGGGGAAGCTGGCTTAAGACTGGCTTACGAACAAGCCGTGGGCAACTTCATCAAAGACGGCACGAACCGCATCATCTTGTGTTCGGATGGCGACTTCAACGTTGGCATCAGCAGCGACAACGAGTTAGTCCAAATGATCGAAGGCAAGGCGAAGACGAGTGTCTTCTTAAGCATCTTCGGTTTCGGCATGGGCAACATCAAGGACTCGAAGCTCGAACAACTTGCCGACAAAGGCAACGGGCACTACGGCTATGTCGACAACATCCGTGAGGCTCGCAAAGTCTTCACCGAAGAGATGACAGGCACGCTCTACACAATCGCTAAGGATGTGAAGTTGCAGGTCGAGTTCAATCCGGGCCAAGTCGGTGCCTACCGCTTAATCGGATATGAAAACCGAAAGATGGCCGCCCAAGACTTCAACGATGATACGAAGGACGCGGGGGACATTGGTGCGGGACATTCAGTCACCGCCTTGTACGAGATCATCCCTGTGGGCAAGTTGCCGAAAGCACCAACGGTTGATCCGTTGAAGTACCAACCGAAGAAGAACAAGCCCAAGGAAGTCACAGCTGAAGATACGAATCCGAGTGAAGAGACAACAAAGCCCGAGTTCTCGGATGAGCTGCTGACGGTCAAGCTGAGATACAAGCAACCCGAAGGTGCTAAGAGCGAGCGAACAAAAGACTTTTCTGTTGTCGATAAGCCCAAGAAACAAGCGCAATCCTCGAGAGATTTCCAGTGGGCCGCGGCGGTGACGTCATTCGGAATGCTGCTGAGAAACTCGAAGTACAAAGGCGACGCCAACTTCGACCAAGTGTTGGAAATGGCCAATGCCAGCCGTGGTCCCGACAAGTCGGGTCATCGCCGCGAGTTCATTCACATCGTCTACAACGCCCGAGCGATGTGGCGAAAGGCGCGTGGATTGCCAACCGAATCACCGAAAGAGTTGGCGGCTCAGGAAGCTCAAATGCGAGCTGAAACCGGCGGCAAGTACGCTCAACTGTTGAAGACCGTGTCATCTCCCAGCGACTGGCAAACTTACGGACAGTTCAACGACTACGGCTTCTGGGGCGGCAAGACCTACGCTGGCCAATCCAACTTGCCGGAAGGCTACTGGGTCTACGTCTACCCGAACTGGTACATTTTCAAGGACCAGAAAGAGCAAGAAAACAAAAAATAGTCACCACTTATCTCTTAGGCCCAACGGGCCGTTTCTATGTCAGCCCAGGACAAAGTCCTGGGTAATGCGAGATAAATCATCGTAATCCCCATCGGAGCGGCCCTAGATTCAGTTTTCGGGCCACCCCGTTGGGGTTTTGTACTCTCTTGTTTACGGATCCCAGGGCATGACCTAGACTCAGATTCCATGTTGTTTATAAAGGAAGAGCTTTGCGTTGGTCAGGTTGTGCTCTCAATGTTTCCCCGACTCGTGCGAAACAGTTAGACCTCCGGAATGCTGACCTTAAGGAAGTGGCAAGTACGTTACGCGCTTTCACTCGTGTCAAAGAGTTGAGTATTGGTTGGTGCAGCGGCACAGTACTTCCCAGCGACACTGTTGAACTGAAGTCTCTTCGCAACTTGGAAGTATTGAACACACCATTGCAGGAATTGGTATTACCCAGAAAAGGTGGACAGTG
>PBMZ01000170.1 GCA_002722955.1 Planctomycetaceae bacterium
CGCCGTCCATCCAAAGTAGGATGCAGGACTTTCCTCGCGGCCGCTCGATGGCGGCACTGGCAAGATTCTCGAACCACGGGACTGATACGCTCGAGATCAAACCAGCGGCTGAGAGCTTTAAAAGGTCGCGCCGCTTAATCGGTAAGTCTTGCATGACTGTGTCTCTTCATGGCAACCGGACGCGTGAGCGAGGGACGTTAACACGTGTTCGCAAACAATAAGCGTTGCTGGCGACCACGAATGAGCCCATGGATTCCAACGAATTTAGGAAACACGTATGAGCGTCCCTCGCTCACACATCGGATTACTTATCGAATCAATATAAATTCAGTACGATTCACCAGCGTCCAAAGTAAGCCTTTGTAGGCTTCTTGTGAGTCGTTGACTTCGGCAAGAAACACGGTTGCTTCATCGCGTTCCTGCTGCGTCGGACGTCTTGAAAGAGTGCTCAAGTACAACCACTCGACAACTTGCTGCGGTGAATGTTCTTTGTTGGCTTGTAAGTACTTGTCCAAGGCACTACTGCCTGCCAGCAACCTTGGATGGTTGATCATCGTCAACATCGTCGCGACTCCGTGAGTGAAGTCGGTGGCATCATCCTCATTCGTTCCGAAACGTCGATGGAACTCGAGCCATTGGTCTCTTACCGGCGCCGCCATTCCAACAGAGCTGTCCTTGGACGACGTTCGCAGATCAAGCTTCGAGTCAGCGTATACTTGCTTCAATGATTCATAAAGCATGTCAGCATTCAGCAACCGCATCGGCATCCGTCCAAACGCGGTCGTCAGGGCATCACGAGCAGGCTGATCGATACCAGGCGATACACGAGTGCTACGTTGATAAGCGTTCGATCTACAAAGGCAGCGATACAAATGTTTGATGTCATAATTCGACGCCGCGAATTCGTTGGCCAAAAGTTGCAACAGCCCCGGATGCGACGGCGGGTTGAGTTCGCGGAAGTCGTCGATCGGGTTCACAATGCCGCGCGAGAACAAATAGAACCAAGTTCGATTAACGAACGATCGAGCAAAGTACGCGTTATCCTTGTCAACCAACCAGTCAACAAAGGGTGTCCGCAAATCTTTCGCGGCTTTGGCATCGAATGGTTTCGACTCTTTCGTTCGCAAGAAGGAAGCATCGATCGTCATGCCCGCGTTGCGAAATGCCGAACCGGGAATGCCGATCTTTCCGGGATCTTTGCTGGGCCCCTTGCCAATTTCGATCTTCTTGAAGTTGCCCTGCGAACGGCCGAAGAAAGCGGCAAGTCCCCAGTACTCCGACTGCGCCCAGTCACGGTAAGGGTCGTCGTGACAACGAGCACACTGAATCTGAACGCCCATAAACAACGAAGCGACCGCCCGCGATGTTCCATCCGCCGAGATGCTGCCGCCTTTTCCGGCGAGTCCGAAGAAGATGATTTGCGGACTGTTTTTGATCTCGCCTGATGCCGTCAGGATCTCACGCGTGATTTTGTCCCACGGCTCGTTGGCGGCAACTTTCTTGCCCATCCAATCACCAAATGTGCGAGCTTCCGAATAAGGTTGCGTCCCGGCGTTGCCATCGGACGGTAGTTCCGGCGGACAAACCCATTCCCGCCAAGTGCGACCGAACTGCTGCCCAAAGTCGGGCGATGCCAACAACGAGTCAATCAACTCGGCCCGTCGTTCCGGCTTCGTGTTATCCAAGAAAGCCGCCGCTTGCTCAGCCGTCGGAACCCGACCGATCAGATCAAGATACACGCGCCGCAAGAATTCCTCATCATCCGTCAACGACGAGGCAGTCAGTTCCGATGTCTTCAGAAACGATTCCAAATGCCGATCCACCGCCGAGGCAACTTCCCCCGCATCATGACGCGTCCCCGCTGGCAAAAGCGTATCAACGTTCGTCTGCTGCTCAGAGACCGTCGGCAAACCGCCATCAATCCACGCCTTGATGATCACCTTCTCTCTGGCTGACAACTTCTCACGATCGTCGCCAGCGGGCATCTCATCGGATTGAATGCGTTGCCATAGTTGGCTCTTGGCGGAGTCACCAGCTTCGATCGCCGGCCCACTTTCGCCGCCTTGCAGCATAGCGGGGACAGTTCGCAGATCGAGCTTGCCTTCTTTGACCAAGCCGCCGTGACAACCCAAGCAGTTCTTCGTCAAGATCGGCAACACATCGCGTTCTAACAGCGATGGCGTCTCAGCAGCCATCGCATTGCCGCAAAGCAAGCTCACGACAGTAACACAACCAACAAATAATCGCCAATCCCGCATCGACTTCCCACAAAGAACAAGTTCGAAGTAAGCACAAGACAGACGACAATTATAGCCAAACTCGCCAAATCGTGAAAACAACGAGTTGGCTGCAAACCGTTTTCACGTGCTCAGCTACTTTCCGTCTGCGATCGTTGACTGGAGCAAGAGCAACATTTCCTCGAACTGAATTGCTTCGGCGGCGCGAGTTAAACTGGCATCACCTGACGTGGCGCAGTGCTCACAGAAATCGACGAACACCATCGAATCCCATGACTGGGGAGCTTGCAATTGAGCCAGCCAAGTAGCGGCTTGAGGTGATTCGCACGCTTGCAAAATCGACTCCGCTCGCAACCCCAATTGATCAAATAATGCCTGCTGACCAACTCGACGAAACCAGTATTTGGAATTCCAATAATCCGGCTCACGACGATGCATGATTGCGTGCCAATAATCTCCGGCCTTATGACGTCCCTTGCCTTCGATGCTTTGCGAGTGATTGTGGCTTTCATCCAAGTAGTCGTTGACCTGTAACAGTCCGGCTCGCAAGGCGGTGGTTTCGGTCGACGAATTAATGTTGCCAACGAGGTCCTCGAGACTGACAGAACAAAGGTCGTCGTAGAGCCAACTCGAGCGACGGTCGGGATGCGATGGCGCTAGACCTGGCAAGAAGACGTCTGCATCACTTGTTCCTTCCCAGGAGCTTCCAATCATCTCGATTTGAAAACCTGCTCGCAACGCCTTTAGGCACCATTGCCGAATCGGCCAATCAACGTCTTCGAATGGCCCGACGGATTCGACGACTTGCTTATTGGCGACGACTTGTAGCGAGTGTGATTCCAACGGACAAATCAACAATGAAAGTTCTGGCGAGTAACTCGCAGTCAGTCCGGCCAATGTGGAATCTGTATCGATCAACTGCACGTATGCAGCCACGTCCGTGGGGAGCGTACTTTCTGGACAAAAGTACGGCGACGACACCAACAAGTCGACAGCATCAACTTCGGATTCTGCCACCAATTTGTTGAATTGATCGGCCGAAGCAGTCCGCAAATAATCGCTCATCGTTGATCCTTTCTATGAAAGCGTGAGGTTAGAGGATTGCGTCTCCGATGTCACGGCAGCGGCATCTCATAGAAACAGAGAAGCCCAGCTTCTTGAAGAAGCAGGCTTCTAAACTCATCGCAGTCGAAAATCGTACATGTCTTCACTATCCTAAGTGGATCGCTTTGCAGATTTTATCCACGACATCGCCTGCCTCACCTCAATCAATCTATGAAGTTTGAAAACGCTACCATAACCCTGGCCCCTCGAACGACGGACAATTGCTTGGACTTGGCGATTCTGTTTACTTGTCGTCATATCGGTCCAATCTTGGGGCTATGGTTCGCTTTCGCTTTGCCGTCGGCGGTTGGAGTCTACCTGTTATCGAGGTACTACGATTACGGGTTGGGAATGACGATCGGATGTTGGTGCCTGGTGACCAGCCCGTTTGGTGTATTGCTGACTTGCGCGACCTCGCTGAGCGCATTTGGCGAGCCGTTTTCGTATCGCCAAACATTCGTGCAAATGCCAGTACGAGTCATCAAGTTGATTTTTTCCGAACTCCTGTTGCGAGTCCTCTGGCTTGCCCTTTCCGTTCCGACTGCGGGCATCCCGTTGTTAATTGGCTCGGTCTTATATGGTTTTCGTGTCGAGCACGCGGCGCTCGACCGATTTAATCGGCGGCTTCACAATCGCGTCACGAAGGAACTGGTGCGAACTCACGCAAGCAGCTTGATTGGCCGCCGGCTGTTGATTACGGCGTTCACGATCATCCTCTGGAGTGTCTGGTTCTTAACGGCTGATACTCTGATCAGCGTTGTATTTGACGTTCCGGTTTTCTTGGCGAAGTTGCAATCCGGCGATTTTGGACTCTTCGCCTTGTTGAATGACCCAATAGTCCAAGTGCTCGCCATCGCCACGGGATTGGCTGCCTATCCAATTGGAAGGATTGCTTGGTTCTTTTGTTATATTGATCTACGGGTCAGACTGGATCTTTGGGATATTGAATTGCAATTCCTTCAACAAGCACGACAAATCTCGCGTAAATGAAACGACAACTTGTCCCACTTTTGTTGACTTCCACAATCTGTGCCGTCCTCTTTCTGTCGACGACGAGTACAGCGATGGCACAGTTTCAAGATCGCGGCGAAGTTCGCTCGTCCGCAGAAAGCATTCTCGCCCGCCCAGAGTTCCGTCATCTGCGCCGCTCAAATGACTGGAAGCCACCGACGCCTCAAGACCTCACAATGCAACAGTCAGGCGATGGCGGCGACACTGTGTCTGGTGACGGCGATGGAAACACAACAGACGGGCAAGGTACGTCGCGAAGCCCTCAAGGCCAACCGTCAACTCCTAGCAACAGTGGGTCCGGCGGAAGCACGCCAAGCTTTGGCAGCAGTGGTGCGGCACTCGGGCCAATCTCGAACATCATCGGATTTGCTTTCCACGGAATTGCGTGGCTTGTCATCGGGACTGTCTGTGTATTGATCGTCTTTGTCATCATCAAGGCCATTGCCAACTCGGAACGAAACGTCAAATCGGAAAACATCAGCGGCGAAGCTATTGACGAGACGGAAGAAACCGATGTCGCTCCTGGCTTGGTACCGGCTGATCACTATGTTAACCAAGCACGAGCACTGGCAGCAAAAGGCAACTTTTCCGAGGCTGTCGCTCAATTGTTGTTAGGAACGATGAGCTATATCGAACGTGGCGGCATGATTCGATACCGGAGGGGCCTAACGATTCGTGATTATTTGCGAGCGATTCGCAATCAGCCTCAATGGGAAGGTTTGAGGCTAATCGTCCAGATCTATGAACCGATCGGTTTCGGACGCCGGATGGCAACTCGCCAACACTTCGAGCAGGCAATGTCTGGCTACGAAACAAGCTTCGGCCAACCACCGATTCCCGCTGAGATTTGAGTTAATGGCACAGTGGGTTTTAGATGCCTGGCTTCTCGAAGAAGCCGAGCATCTCTGACTCAAACTTGACGTAACGACGGACAACACTGTGAAGACGCGCACTTGGAGCATTCTCTGGCTACTGGCACTGTCAGCAGTGTTGTTGCTTCACTTATGGTTTCCTCCGGTTGGCACGGGGCCAAACTCAAACAGCTACAGTGCGACTGACGCTGGCAAACGCGTGTTCTATGAATTGCTGCGAGAAAGGATGCAACACCAAAAGATCACTCGCAACCGCGGTTCGTTGCCCTCGTTAGTGAATGAACTTGGCGCGAACGACGCCCTGTGCTTGTTGGGTCCGATCCGCTACCCAACCGTGAGAGAAATGGAAGAGATCATGCTGTGGGTCTCGATCGGTGGCCGGCTGATAATTGCTGGAGGCGTTGATGACCACCGCGAACTTGAGATTCCCGAAGTCGCGATTGAGTTGATTCCGAACCGAACCGAACACCGCATGTGGCGCGAGTTCAATCCAAGAATTGTGAGTATTCAATCGCCCATTATGGAATCGTCGGACATTAACTGGAGTACGAATTACACGATCAATGCCGCGTCTGCACAGAATCTGGTCATGCAAGACGGCAAATCCCAAGCTGTCTCGACGAACTACGGCCGTGGAAAAATCGTCGTCGTTGCCAGCGATTACATCTTCTCAAACCGCGCGATGCTTCATGGCGATAACAGCGTTCTAGCCTTTCGCTTGCTCGAGGCAACAGAAGCAACTGGTCAGATCGTTGTCGCCGAGTCGCTCAATTCGTCCGGCACACCCAAAGCCGTCGGACTGTTGATCGAGCCATTCTTTCGTCCGATCGCTGTCCAATTGCTGATACTGATTCTGCTCTTCGCGTGGTACGAGAGTCGAAGGTTCGGCCCGTTCCTGCCCGTTCTCGACGCTGCTCGTCAAAACATTGTGCGGCATACGGACACGTTAGGAAGTCTTTATTTCCGCGCTAACGACGGCGCCGTCCCGCTGCAAAACTACCTTGCCCAATTCAAGACGGAACTGCGCATTCAACACAAGCGATCGATGCAACGAGTCCTCGATCCAATCGCGGTAAGAATGCGCGTTGGCATTGGTAAGCTGATGCGCGTCATCACTCACGCGGAAAAGGAAGCGGCGCGACCACAACTCGATCGACGCAGCGCCGCCCGAGTCATCCGTCGCTTAGCTCTGA
This sequence comes from Planctomycetaceae bacterium, assembly GCA_002722955.1. Taxonomy (GTDB): domain Bacteria; phylum Planctomycetota; class Planctomycetia; order Planctomycetales; family Planctomycetaceae. The sequence goes on from PBMZ01000170.1 coordinate 6,418, forward strand.
TTCGTCAAGCGGCCAAACGACGCGGCCAACAGAAGACCGCGCCGGCGGACTCAGGACAATGACTGGGCAACGTTTCTTGGCCACCGTCACTTAGTTTTCGCGTACCCGTCGTACTGCTTCTGCAAGACGTCGCGCGACGGAGCCTCGCCAACGGTGATGCGAAAGCGATAGCGAAACTGCTGCGTCTTGCCATCGGCAATTTCGACGACGGTGAACGGGCCGAATCGACCATAATCTCGATAGGCGGACCAGCGAGCACCCTTTGGATTCGACGGGTGATTCATGTGCTGAACCGTGAAGGGTTGATTATCAACAACAAACGTTTCAGCCACCCACGGCAAATCACGATTCTTCTTCGGATCGATCTTGTCGGCGTGAAAGATGTACTTGGCCGATTTGTTGTTGGCGACTTCTTGAGACGGACGGAACTGAACACCCGCATGCTCGGGATCGCCGTTTAACTTGACGTCGCCGTTGACGGCTTTCAGAGAGCTGTGGAAGTCGATGACCGCATGTGCGTCCTTTTCGGGAACGATCCGATAGCTTCGAGACTCCTCGATGACCTTTTCTTTGTGGTTACCAATCCAATGAATCGTGCTACTGACAGCCGCCTTCGAACCGCCCAAGTCCTCATGGAAGCCGACATGAATTTGTTCGGTGTTTCGAACATGCCACAAATCATGGGACTTGCCAGCATGAGTGATCCGATTCCATCCAATAAATATCCCGCGATGATGCGGATACTTGCCGCCAGGACCTTTCGTCAATGTCGTCGTTCCATTGGGTGCGAATACATGAGCGAACACTTTGGCCGTATCGAAGTTCTTTTCTGGCGTCGACCGGTCTCGGACGTAGACGTATCGCAAGATGGGTTTCCCGTTCGATCCAATAATGTCCAGGTGTTCGCCTTTGCTATCCTTGACCGTAAAGTCATCTGCGGTCGACGGCTTCATTCCAATCAGCAAACCCGCAAGGATCGTCAGCGTGAAGATTCGATTGATCATAGTTGTCCTCTTAAGGATTCTCTGAAGTATTGTCTTAACTAAGTATCTCTTGAACGACGCGACCATGCACATCCGTCAGCCGAAAGTCTCGCCCTGCATGACGATAAGTAAGTCGCGTGTGATCCAGTCCCATAATATGCAAAATCGTGGCATGAAAGTCATGAATGTGGACGGCATTTTCTTCGACCAGATTTCCGATCTCATCTGTCTTTCCGTAAACGATGCCGGGCCGCACGCCGCCTCCCGCGAGCCAGCACGAAAACGATTCTCGATGATGAGTGCGGCTCTTCGTGCCCTTGCCATCCTGCGCCCAAGGCGAACGACCAAACTCGGTACAGAAAACTAACAGAACATCATCGAACAACCCGCGCTGCTTCAAGTCTTGAATCAACGCGGCGACGGGCTGGTCGACTCGTTTCGCATATTTGGCATGTGTCCCAACATCGCGATGCGCCGCATCCCAATTGTCTCGGCAAGCGCCAACAGCATCGATGATCTCAACAAAGCGAACACCGTTCTCGACTAAACGGCGGGCTGTGATGCATTGTGCCGCGTAAGACGTCGTGTCACCGGCGCGGGCTCCGTAGAGGTCGAGAGTCGCTTTTGACTCACCACTAAGATCAAGTACTTTCGGTGCTAAATCCTGCAAGCCCTTCGCCGTTCGAAACGACTGCATTCGAGACTGCAAAACGGCGTCGTGTTTTCGCTTTACCAAATGACGCCGATTCAATTGCTCGAGCAATCCCAGCTCCAACTGCTGCAATGGTTGCGATGTCGCCGGTTTCAGATGCGGCAGTGGTTCGTCGCCCGGATGGATTTGAACACCGCCGTGAGCACCAGGTAAGAAACTGGCATCCCAAATCTGTGGTCCGCTGTACGGCCGATGCTCGCTAATGACGACATGCCCAGGCAATCGATCGTTTAAACTGCCCAGGCCGTAGCTCAACCAGGCTCCGAGACTTGGCATGGCGACGTTGGTACTACCTGTATGAAGTTGCAACGTGGCCTCGCCGTGGTCGCGATGATCACAGTGCATCGATCGAATCAGTGCGACCTCATGCATCACGCCGCGGATGTGAGGAAAGATGTCGCTGACTTCCGTTCCGCATTGCGAATTGGCTCGAAATCGCCACAGCGGAGCTTTCAGATACCGCTCCATCTTGGGTTGCCCGGAAACCGCCGCTCGCAACTCGGCTCCGATTGGAAGATCATGATCGCGAGTCAACCGCGGCTTGGGATCAAACGTATCGACGTGGGAATAACCGCCAGACATATAAAGCACGATCACATGCTTGGCCCGCGGCCTCGTATGCGCAACTGGCAACTTTGGCGCCGCCAAAAGCGAACCACTGGTTAGAGCTGCGCTGCTGGCAAGCGATGTAGCCAAGAATTTGCGGCGGGAAGATTCCATTTCTAAGCGGATCCCTCGTTTAACCCGTAGCCACAGGCAGGAAATCCAAGGAGGTCCCTGGCTGCTGCTACGGGTGAAACAATCATAGTTCAATCAAGGAAAAAGAATTCATTACTGGTCAAGATGCTTCGGCACAACGCCACCATCGCTTCGTGCGAGGTGTTGGCTTCTGGCGTCTTCGATTGTTGACGATATCGTTTCAAGAACTGACGAATCGCAGCAAGTTCTGCTGCGTCCGGGCTTCGTTGATAGGCTAGCTGGTAAAGCGTTTCGATCCCTTCATCGTCGCTTTTTGAACGCTCAACCCGCGCGGCTAAGGACTCGGACTGCTGCTTCACGAACTGCGAGTTCATCAAGAACAACGCTTGTGCGGGCACATTCGCCGAACGGCGCATCGATGTGCTGGTGTTCGTGTCCGGGCCATCGAACAACGCGAGGAACGAATTCCGGAACAACCGCTGAGTCATCATGTAAACACTGCGACGGTTCGTTTCGAACTCGTCATAGAACGGACCGTTCAAACTGTAACGGACTTGATACCAGTGCTTGAATGGATGAGGCCCACCCGACGTCCGGTTCAACTTTCCGCTAACAGCAAGCATGGCATCGCGAATTTCCTCGGCATCCAATCTTCGACGTCGTTGCGTCGTGATCCAATCTGCCGACCCAACTTCTTCGTGAGTAGCGAGTTGATAACTCTCGGTCAGCATGATGCGTCGATGCAGCTTCTTGAGTGACCAGCCGTCGGTACGAATGAAAGATTCCGCTAACCAATCCAGCAAATCGGGATGCGTGGGCTGCGAACCTTGCCTACCAAAGTTATCGAGCGTCGACACGATGCCTTGCCCGAAATGCTGCTGCCAAATTCGATTCACAATGACACGCGCGGTTAACGGATGATCTGGTCGAGTCAACCACATCGCCAAGCCCAGCCTTCCAGAGTTGCCCGTCATCGGTGGTGCTTTGACTCCAAAGACCGTCGGGAAACCACGCTGCACGACTTCGCCTAAGCTTTGAGGATTCCCACGGCGATGCAGCTTCGCATCGTGAGGATTGCCTTCAGTTACGCCCCAGATAAAACGAACTGGCGGGTTTTCGGCCATGTCTTGTTTGGTCCTTCGGATCCACGGCAATCCATGAATCATCAATTCACGAAAGCGACCCTTGTGACGACCGAGCAATTCGTCGCGGCGTTTGTTCAAAGCGGCTGTCTGTTCCGACTTCGTTTCGCCGCCTAAAGACTCCAATTCCTTGGTCACGCGTTTGTATTCGTCCAAGGTTGGTTTCAACCAAGGACGAAAATGGTTGTTGATCTGATATTCGTATCGCGTGATCAAATCCCAATACTTCTGAGCTTCTTGACGAGACTTTGGATCGGGAACTTCCGGAGAAAGGTCCGACGGAGACTTTTCATTCGATTGCCCCATCCACGGATAGATCGTGCTTTCAAAAATCCCATACAACGCGTAGTAGTCGCGGTTCGTGATCGGATCGAACTTGTGATCATGACAGCGAGAACAACGCAACGTGACTCCCATAATTCCGCGGCCAATCGTATCGATTGTGTCTTCGATCGTCAGATGTATGTCATCTTTCTTGGTGTTGCCAAACCGACGAGAAATCGCGATGAAGCCAGTGGCAATGGCGAGCCGTTTGGCTTCCTCGGTATCGCTGGATTCCAGCGATAGGATGTCGCCCGCGATCTGGGCTTGCAGGAAGCGATCAAAGGGCAGGTCTCGGTTCAGTGCGTCGATGACCCAGTTGCGATAAAGGTAAGCTTGCGGAATCGGGAAGTCGCCCACATCACCTTGCGTGTCCGCATATCTCGCCACGTCAAGCCAGCGTCGGCCTTGCTTCTCGCCGTAGGTTCTCGACGCAAGCAACCGATCCACGACTTTGGCGAATGCAAGAGTGTCCTCATCCTTGTCGTTCAAAAACGCGGCCACTTCCTCGGGCGTTGGCGGCAACCCAGTCAGATCAAAGGTGGCTCGACGAATCAAAGTGTAACGATCTGCTCGAACGGTGGCGGCAATGCCATTCTCTTCGCGTTTCGCTTGTAGGAAGCGATCAATGGCATTCTTGGTCCAACGAAGCCCTTCAACCTTCGGTGGTTCGACAACCGTTCGAGGCAAGAACGCCCAATGATCGTGCGGGTCGACTTCGAGTTCCTCGACTTGCAATGATGCCTTTCGATCAATTTCAACGGGGTCGCTTTTCGGCCATGCGGCTCCATCATTGATCCACTTCGCCAGCGAGGCGATCTCGGATCGCGTCAGCATGTCACTTTGCTCCGGCGGCATCTTCAGCTCTTTGTGGATTCGCTTCACGGCACGCATCAAAAGGCTGTCGTCGGCTCGACCCGGAATGATCGCCGGGCCAAAGTCGCCTCCGGCCAGCAGTGCTGAGCGCGAATCCAACCGGAGCGCCGTCTCATCAGATTCCGCGTTGTGGCAATCCCTACACTTCTCAATCAGCAACGGTCGAACTTTGGTTTCGAAGTGTTCTAGTTGAAGAGCAAGCGGTGATGCCGATTTGGCGGGTAGCTTCATCGAGAGCAGCCCAGCCTCGAAGTGGCGGCGAATTGTTGCTGCGTCAATCACTTGGTTATACAGCGCGAACTCATCCAAGACTCCCTGCCATGGCGAGTTGAAATGCATGTTCGAGCCAATAATCAGCGGCCCGCCATTCTTGATTTCGACGCTAGTCTGAAATTCTCGCTGAGCAACTATTCGAGTATCCACGAATGCTCGCATGGCAAGAATGTTTGGCTTCGACCGATCAACGGTAATCACAAGGTGATGCCACTTGCCGTCGCCTGCGGGTTTCTCGCCGGCAGGATTCGGAATCATCAAGTTGACCGGTTCACCCTCGCCTTGAATGCGGAACGAATACCGGCCGTCTTGCCGTGTCCGATACAACCACATTGAATTCTTTGTGAATCGCTTCTGGTCAGCTTTGTAGAACAAACTGTAGTTGATGCGGTTGTCCGGTTTGGCCGCTTCGTCAATCAACCAGAACTCGACCGAAAACGATCCGTTCAATAGGTCCAATGTTTTACGGTTGCGAGCGCCATTCAATGGAATCTCGACTCGGCCATTCACATGCGTTCGACCAAATGCCGCACTTAATCCGCTAAGACCGCGACGATTCGCCTGCGCCGCTCGGTATGCGCCGTCGCCCAGCAAGGGTGTTTCGTTGACCGCAGCGATGCCAGAAGACTCGTCGAAGCGAAAGTAAGCAGCCGGCCGATCGGCGCGTACCAATTCGGCATAATCGGCGGTTGCTGTTCTAACCAACAGTAGCAAAAGCAACCCAGCAATAGCGGTCATCGATCTCATCCTAACCAGGATATCAGCATGTGCCGAGTGCCGCATCCCTAAGAGTCGTCATTCAACCCAAAGCCGTCGGCGAAGCGTTATTTCCTCGCCTACGGGTTAAACGACCCTCGAATCATCGCTAAGCAAGAACATCTTTGACAACGTGACCATGAACATTGGTAAGACGTCGTTCAAGACCGTTGTGATAGAAGGTCAGCCGTTCATGATCCAGCCCCATCAGGTGCAACAGCGTCGCATTAAAGTCGTAGACCGTCGTCTTGTCGACGGCCGCTTTGAAACCAAACTCGTCGCTTTCGCCATAGCTGAAGCCATGTTTGACGCCGGCACCAGTAAGAAAACAAGTAAACGCTCCGGGATTGTGATCTCGACCTGTGCCGTTGGACTGCAAGAACGGCATGCGACCGAACTCGCTGGCCCATATTACAAGCGTGTGTTCCAGCAGTCCTCGTTGTTTCATGTCAGCAAGCAATGCGGCCGTCGGTTGATCCATGATCTCGGCTTGCATGGAGTGCGTCTTCAGGATGTTTGCGTGCGAGTCCCAGTTTGTCACGCCGTTGCCACCGGACGGATCGCTACCGTTGAAAAGTTGCACAACACGAACGCCTTTCTCAATCAGTCGCCGTGCGAGAATGCAATTCCTGGCATAGTGCCCGCGCAGTTCAGTGCCACCTTCGACGCCATACGACTTTAAGGTGGCCGCTGTTTCGCCAGAAAGGTCCATCACCTCGGGTACAGATGTCTGCATTCGTCCCGCAAGTTCGTAGCTGGCAATGCGTCCGGCCAGATTTGCATCGCCGGGATACTTCTTCAGATGTCTTGCGTTGAGCCGTTTCAACAAATCCACAGTGCCGCTGTCAGCTCTTTCCGTGATGCCAGTCGGGCGATGTAGATTGTTTGGCGGGTTCTTTGCGTTGAAGTCGGTGCCTTGAAATGCCGCGGCAAGAAAGCCGTTGCCGAAATTATTCTTACCACTTCGCGCGAGACCCCGCGGGTCATTGATGGCAACAAAGGCGGGCAATTCTTGAGCTTCCGTCCCCAAAGCGTATGTCACCCAGGAACCGAACGACGGAAATCCTTCCATCGTAAAGCCGGTATTCATGAAGTTCTCGCCTTGAGGGTGAGCACTCGTGTCGGTCGACATCGAGTGAATGAAGCAGAAGTCGTCAACTTGCTTCGCGAGGTTCGGTAGCAAGCTGGAAACCATCTTGCCGGTCTCGCCATGTGGTTGGAAATCCCAGAATGGCTTGGCAATGTTTCCCGATGGCCCTTCGAATGTCACAGCCGGCAACCCCGGCGGCTTTTGGCCATGCAGCTTTGTTAATGCCGGCTTGTAATCCCACGTGTCAACGTGACTAACGGCTCCGGGTAAGTAGATCACCAACACTTGTTTCGCGGGGACATCGAAGTGGGCTTTGCGTGATCCGTAGGGATTGTTGGGATCGATCGTTGGGCGAATTGGAGCTTTGCCGCCGACCGTTCTTGGCTTGTCCTCGGCCAACAAGCCATCCGCGTCCAGCATACTCGCAAGGGTAAGTCCTGCCGTGGATAACCCGGCAGTCCCGAGAAAGCCACGCCTGTTCAGAAGATATCGGCCCTGCGGTGAAAGGGTTTCGGGATTTGTCATGTGTTTCTCTTTAGGTTGGCAGAGGTTGGAATCACCTTGCCCTACATTGTTCTGCCAACGAGATTATGGAATGAACGCAAATTCGTTTGAGTTGATTAAGGCTCGGCACACGAGCGATAGATCGTTCTCTTGGAGTAGTTCGAGGCAGGCTTCTCGCTCTTGCTTCTCAGGTAAACGGCCAAGCAACAGTTGAAAACAGCGGCCGACCGACTTCGCCTGATCACCACCTGCATCCTTTGTCGCTCGTGCGGCGATCTGTTTTGCTTGGTCGAGAACAAAGTCGCTGTTCATCAAATTCAAAGCTTGCAACGGAGTCGTCGAGACCGGCCGCTTCGCTCGAACTTGGCCGCAATCGGGAAAGTCGAAATCAGTGAACATTTCATCATCGACACGACGCATGCGTTCCTGATAAAGCATGCGTCTCCAGGTTTCTGGTCCGTGGTTGTTCAGAACTTCCCATTGAGCATAAGTTTTCTTGATGTTGTGAATGCGGTAACTGCGTCCCCCGATTTTTCGATCGAGCAGTCCTGATGCAAGCAAAATGGAATCGCGAATGACTTCTGCCTCGACTCGCTTCGGCGGGAACCTCCAAAGCAATGCCGTGCCTGCGTCGGCTTTCATGCCAGCTGGGTTCGGAGTGCTCGACTGCCGAAATGCGTCGGACGTCACGAGCAATCGGATCAAGTGCTTCATCGACCAAGGCTTTAAGGCCGAGCCATGTTCCACGGAAGTAGCTACTTTCGGCTCAACAAACTCGGCCGACAACCAATCGAGTAATTCAGGATGAGTGGGCATCGCGCCGGCTTTGCCAAAATCGCTGGTCGTGGTAAAAATGCCGCTGCCAAAGACGTGATGCCAAATGCGATTGGCCATAACACGAGCAGTCAGCGGATTCTCAGTTCGAGTGATCCACTTCGAGAAGTCAGCTCGACGCTTCGAACCACCGACCTTTGATGACAGTTTCAAATCGCCATCAAAAATCGCAGGACCGGCTGGCACGACTTCATCGCGAGGATTCTCTGGACTGCCACGAAGTAGAACTCGAGTAACCTGTGGACGAACAAGCCGTGCGATGAAACTTGGCCGTGGCCCCTCTTCAGCAAGCAATCCGATGAGACGCTGAATTTCGCCGATCGCCGCTTTGCGTTCCGGGTGTTGTTCGGCAAGCTTCTTGTTGACGTACCAAGTTCCAATCCATGGTTTCCAAGTACCATCTTCTTTGAAGACATCCATGTCGAATTCGTACCGAGGCAAATATGGCTTTCGTGTGAGGTAATCGGTGTCGTAGAAATACTCTCGATTCGCACTCAGCCGCACGCGTTCAACAGTTTCCGCTTTCTCGAAGTCAAAACGAACCCACGGCTTTTCTTTCGCGTTCTTGCCGACGTTGGCTCGCCATGCCATCGTGCCAAACTCGCCGTCGTTCACGCGAACGATTGGGTTGCGACCGTCAGAACCCTTTTCCGGAAAGCCAGAGACTTTCGTGCCCCGCCGTTTGTGAGCTAGGTTCTCCGTTCGCTGCTCGGGACCGAACACTTCTAACTCGTCCAAGCTGACGTTTGGCGTCTTGAAACGAAAGCGAACAGCTTTGGTCTTAATCGCGTTGAAATGCAACTCGCGAAACGCTCCCCAGTTTTCTTCCCAACCTCCTGTCTCGCGCAAAGTCTTGCGCTGTTTTGCGATGCCGCGCCATATCTCTTGTCCGCGTTGGAGACGTGGATGGTCCTCGCCCAATTCCGGGAAGCGGCTACCGAACTCGATGTCTTGAAAGACCGCAGTTAACGAATAGTAGTCTTTGATCGTGATCGGATCGAATTTGTGATTGTGACAACGAGCACATCCCATTGTGACGCCCATGATCGAAGGACCAACGGTCTGCATGATTTCGTCCATCCGATCAGCCCGAGCCTGCCGAATCGCCGCGGGTTCACGACCAACAGTTGCCGCGGGAACGTGAGGCCCGGCGACCAAGAATCCAGTCGCTTCGCCCATTCCCATGCTGTCGCCCGCGATCTGCTCTTGGACAAACTGGTCATACGGTTTGTCTTCGTAGAATGCACGCACGACGTAATCGCGGTAAATCCAAGCATTCTTGCGATAGAGATTCGCTTCCGAACCGTTCGTCTCTGCCCAACGAATCACGTCGAGCCAATGTTGAGCCCAACGCTCGCCGAAGTGCGGTGAGTCCATCAAGCGTTCAACATCCGCCGCATAAGCTTGCTCAGAATTCTTCGACCATGCCGCTAAGAACTCGCTCGTTTCTTTTGGTGTTGGAGGCAGCCCCGTCAATACAATAGACACGCGGCGGAGAAGAGATCGCGGCTCGGCCGCCTCAGAGAACGAAAGTCGATTTTCCGCGAGCGACTTCGACAAGAATGCGTCCACGGGATTCTGTGAACCGTTCGCACGCGCCGGCACTTGGGGCCGCTTGACTGGCTGGAACGCCCAATGATCGGATTTGACTTTCTCGGCCACTTCCATTTGCCCAGGCCAGACGGCTCCCTGTTTGATCCAGCGAGTTATCAACTCGATCTCTTTCTTCGGAAGCTTTTCTTCATCGGGCGGCATCTTCACATTGGGGTCAAGATGACTGATCACCTCGATCAAGTAGCTCTTCTCCGGTTTTCCCGGGACGATCGCCGAAAGTCCAGAGTCACCACCTCGGAGCATCCTTGTGCGGCGGTCCAAGCGAAGCGCGGATTCTTGTTCGTCTTCGCCGTGGCAATGCCAACATCGCTCTTCCAAGATCGGTGCGATATCGCGCTTGAAGTCAACTTTTTGAGCCTGCAAAGCCAGCGGCGAACAAAGCAGCACGATGGTGGCAATGCAACCTTGTAATTTCCAATGAGAGTATTTCATGGAGTCGTTCTATCTCGTACTAAGTCGCGGCGTGTGCGGTAGGACGGATTTGTAATCCGTCCATCACTGACAATTCCAACCGGCAGTCGACGGATTGCAAATCCGCCCTACATTTTAGCCGAACAGTTTAGCAATCGGCTTTCCACGATCAGTAATCGGCACAGGCCTGTCACCGTTATAGAGATTCTTGCGGTAGTCAACACCCAAAGCCGCGCAGATCGTGGCGAAAAAGTCCGGAACGCTGACTGGACTAGAAACAATCTTCTTCGCAACGTCGTCGGTTTGTCCCCGCGCTCCGCAATGTGACAGTCCGCCGCCAGCAAGCACGCAGCTAAAAGCCGTACCTTGATGGCCACGTCCGCCGCCGCTGTCGAATTCGGGCGGGCGGCCGAACTCCGTGGTGATCACAATCAGCGTCTTTTCCAACAGTCGTTTTGTTTCGAGATCCTCAATCAACGTCGCAACCGCCGTGTCCATTTCCTGAATCAGTTTGTGTTGATTCAAGATACCCTCGTTGTGGACATCCCAGCCAATACCGTTGAGGAAGTTCAAATTGTGAGACACTTCGATGAAGCGTACGCCCTGTTCGATAAGCCGACGGCTGAGCAGACATCGTTGGCCAAATTCGCCGCCGTAGCGGTTTCGTAAGTCGGCGGGTTCACGACCAAGCTGAAAGACCCTCATGAATTCCGGCCCACTCAACTTCAAACTTTGCGCGATCGCGGCGTCGTAGTCGAGCAATCGTTGATCGGTTGTCGGATCGGCATTCCGTTTCAATGCGGCCAAGAACTGATTTCGGCGAGATCGCCGCTCTGGCGTAATTCCATCAGGGCGAGTCAAGCCAGCGGGGCCTTGATTGGTATCTGTCAGATAAAGGTAACTATCACGTGCACCGAGAAATCCCGGTCCTCGCGTGACATTGGGATATCCGATTAGGACATACGGGGGCGCGCCATCATTGGCCGCTCCTCGTTCATGCGCGATGATCGACCCCAACGACGGATACTTGACCGTGCCGCTGATGGGACGTCCGGTGTGCATCCGATTCGTCGCAGCCGCATGTTCGTTGATGACTTCATGATGAACACTGCGCACCGCGGTCACGCGATCCATCAGCCGTGCAAGCTTCGGCAAGTGCTCGCAGACACGAACGCCAGAGACCGCGGTTTCGATCGACTCATAGTAGGCACCCGGCCGCTTCGCTTTCGGATCACCTTTCCTCTTCGGATCAAACGTGTCGATTTGCCCCATTCCGCCACCGAGCCAAATCGAGATCACATACTCAGCCTTGCCCTTCAGGAGCTTATCCGAGTCGCTCGCGTTGGCAGCTTGCAGCAGACCACAACCGGCAACCGCACCAGCAGCAAGGAACTCTCGCCGTGTAGGACGGATTGCTAATCCGTCCGTCTTTAACTGCTCAGCACACATAGAAAACTCAATTCTCAGTCGCGGACGGATTGGGAATCCGTCCTATCTTGTTACGGCATCCAAACGAATTCGCGGTGATTGATCAGACTCCAAACGGCATCTTCATAAACAACCCGCCAACGCGGTTTCAGACGCGGGTCCGGGGGTGGTCCGGCCAGCACGCGGCGTTCGATTTCCAATTGAATTTCATTGGCCATTGCTCGTCCGTGATTGAACCAAGTGACCAACGGCAACCGCGGGAGCTTGGCGATCGGAGCGATCTTGTCATCCGGAACAATTCGCGAATCGAAGCCAGCAGACAATGCGTTGGCGAACACCTTTTGTTCATCCGGCTTAGGAGATCGGCTGAGGATGCGACGGAACAGTGTGTGAACAAGCAACTGTGGCGACGAGGTCTCGATCGCAAGTTTCGCAAGTTCACTTTGATATGACGCCCTCGTCAGCGACATCGAAAGTGCCCCGTTGGCCAAGACGCCCGGCTGCAATACATTCGGGTCAGTCTCGCGCTGGGTGATCGGCATTTGTCGTGCGCCCGTCCAACCAAATGCCTCCAATACATCCGTAACGGCCCGGGCTTTCGGCAACGAGAGGCTGGGGCGATCACGTTCGTTCTTCAAGTCGCCAAACATCCATGCTCGCCGAGGACATCCTAAAGTCTGCCGGTGTCCTAGCGGCCGTCGACCATCGTGCACAAAGGTAAGTTCCTCGACATCGATGGGGCGCCCCGTGACATGATGCAGGGAATCGACAATCTGCTCGGCCGTCAACCGACGGCGTTCCGGAGCATTGAAGAAACGCATTCTTGCCGAGTCATCCAGGTTCTTGCCAATCGCCGAGCGTTGATATGTCTTTGAAGACAAGATCAAACGCACAACGTGTCGAACATCGTAGTCGTGCGTGATGAGCTGATGTGCCAACCAGTCCAGCAGCTGCGGATGACTAGCTTCACTGCCTTCCCAATCATGAACGGGTTCCACAAGGCCCGCTCCTATCAATTGCTTCCAAATGCGATTCACGATCACTCGAGAAAAACGCATGTTCTGAGGCGCCGTGATCAGCGCGGCAAGCCGTTCACGCGTGTCCGTCGGCTTTTGCATCAACCGATCGATGTCCGCACCATCGGTCACGCCGGTGGCTTCAGCAAACGGCCACTTGGCAGGGACAGCCTGATTCGCTTTCAGCGTAACCTGAATCAGAGACTCGCGGATTTCTTGGTTCTTAAAGAACGCAGCCGGTACTTGGCTTGTGCCGGGAACTTTGACCGGCTTGCGGTTAAACATCGCGGCCAAAGAATAAAGGTCTTGTTGAGTTGTGCTGTGATAGGGCGAATCATGGCAACGTGCACACTGCAGATCGATACCCAAGAACGCGGACGCAACAATGTGACCTTTCGCGGCCAACGGCGCATCATTTTCGCTCGCTATGGCGAACCCCGCGCTTCCGCCTTCCGCAGCCCCACCACGCATCAACAGCAACTCGGTAACCATGCGATCCAGCGGTTTGTTGTCGCGTAACGAATCGTACAAGAACCAGCGAAACGGTCCTGTGCTGTTCATCGACGCGTTGATAAGCGACGGATTCTCTGCAAGCAGGTCAAGCCAAAAGCTCATCCAATGATCCGCGAACCGTTCGTCTTTGAGCAGTTCTTCGACAACGTCAGCGTGCTTGGTGCCGCTGAGAAATGCTCGCACTTCAGCAGCCGTCGGTGGAAGACCAACCGTGTCAAGGTAAACGCGGCGCAAAAACGCTTCGTTACCGACAACGGGAGCTAACGCCAGTTCAGATTTGGACAATGGAACTGGCGGCCAAGCAGCACCCGCCTTGACCCATTGTTCGAGCAATCCGATCTGCTTATCAGTGAGCCCCTCTTCGGTCGGTGGCATCCGCACATCTTTGTCGTCGCTTCGAATACGAGCAATCAATTCACTCGCCTTGAGATCACCGGGCACGAGCGCGGGAATCTCGGAATCGCCACCCTTCAAAGCAGCATCCCGCGAGTCTAACTTCAAGCCACCGCTGTTCTTTTCCCCGTGGCACCGAAAACAATGTTCGCGCAAGATCGGCAGAACGTTGCCATGAAAGTGTTTCGCTTGTTGCTGATCAACGCGTGACGAAGCTGCAATCGCGTTCTCAATCTTCGCGGCAACAAACGCGTCAATTGGGTGCGAATCTGTAGGACGGATTGCCGATCCGTCGCCTGGCTTTGTGGACGGATTGGCAATCCGTCCTACATTTGGAATGTTGGGCGCAACATTCTTTTTCGCCCATGCACGGGCGAGATCATGACGCTTCTTCCAGAAGCTATCTTGCGATGAGGCTGCACGGCGGCGTCTTTGATCATCAAGTTGTCCAAGCGACGATTCAATCCGTGCGAGTTCCGGTTCGATCGCCGCATCCGTCAACGGCAAACGCTTCGTCCCTGTGCCCAGAATGTCGTAGGTTTTGCCATTCGGCGAGAGGATCGCAACGCAAACTTCTCCTGTTTCGGTTCGATGACCATCACCACCAACGACCAATTCCAGAACGACACGGCAGCGTTGCGTTTTCTTTTTGGACGGATTGGCAATTGGTCCTACAGTGAACACGCCGAATGTTTCCTGTTGGTGATAACCGTGAGGTCGAACGCCAGCCAGCGGTGGTTTGGCAACAGGAGTCACTCGCTCCTCGCCATCGGGCGGGCGTTTTGTAACCGGTTTGGTGCGTGCGACGATCTTACCATCGATCCACAATCGACCAAGCGCGCGGCCTCGCATCAGGAAGCGATGTGTACCTGCCGGAAGTTCCACATTACCAGCCATCCGCAGCAAAACCGGAGCACTCCACGAGACGCGAATGCCCCAAGAATCGTATTGTAAGGGAAGGCGTGGCAGCAAGAAGCTGTCAGCGGTCCAACGTAATGATTCGGCGGGCCACTGTTCACCTTCGTTAAGCCAGCGGTCGCGTGCGGGCAAGCCAGCGGATAACTGAACCATGACACGCCCGTCGAGCACGTTAGCGAGTTTCGGCATCGTTTCCGGTTGCGCTCTGACAACGCGTGGCTTGCCAACTCGATGAAACCGTGAAGCCACGATCTTGTCATCAAGCACTTGGCGGTGAATGGCGATCGCGTCGAGCGAACCATTGAAGCCGTTACCGATGCGAATCTCGTCGTCATCGACAACCGGCGGCTCTGTGGTCGCGCCACCGTAACTCCACGAACCATCGGTGCGTTCGCCGTTGACCCACCCGCGGATCGACTTCACATCACCAAAGCGATAAGAGACCGCGATGTGATGCCAACCCGTTCCAGCGGGAAATCCATTCTTCGAGTCCCAACGATGCCAGTGCTTGTCACTCTTGGACAATTTTGTCGCGAACAGAAAACTCAGCTTTGCTTCACCATTTGCACCAATGATGCGGAGCGACCAGTTCTGATTGTCGCGAGCAAACCTTGGCGAGCCAGTGCGGCCCTTGCCAATCACATAGCAAACTTGCCCGTTGCGAATGTTGGTCGGCTTCACCCAAGCTTCCAGTGTTATGGCATCGCTATTGGTGAAGTCGTAATCGCTATTCGCCCCGCGATCGGCAATCGACAAGTAACTGTTCGTATCGACGCGCACCGCCGTGTTATCAGCGGCCATGTTGGGGAACTCCGGCGGACGCGGACCGGCTTGATCGCATTGAACGTTGCCTTTAACCATCAGCGGATTGGCGTCTTCTTTGCCAAACTCCCATAGCGCGACTTGTGTGTTGTCGCTGGCGGCAAAGGCGAGAAGCGTTGTTAGGGCAACCGATTCCAACATCAGGAAGTGATCTCCTCGAAGAAATGGCCTTCGTTCAAGTCAACGCGTTCGGGACGACCTTTGTGCATGAACGCTTCGCCCGGATTCTCGTTGAGAGCAAGTGTCGTAAGAGCTGGCGATAACAGCAGGCAAAACGTTGTCAGAATTCTAAACTTCATATCGATGTGTAGATTGGAACATTGTCCGATGGCATCCAGCTTATGCCATGATGTCGTGAACCACCTCGCCGTGGACATCGGTAAGCCGAAAGTCGCGGCCCGCATAACGATAGGTGAGTCGTTCGTGATCGATGCCCATTAGGTGCAACATCGTCGCGTGCAGGTCGTGCATGTGGACTCGATCCTGGACAGCAAAGTAACCGAACTCGTCAGTTTGCCCCCAAGTGATGCCGCCTTTGACTCCGCCGCCAGCCATCCAAACAGTGAAGCCTTGAGGATTGTGGTCGCGGCCATTTGATCCTTGAACGATGGGCGTTCTTCCGAACTCACCACTCCAAACGACCAGGGTATCGTCAAGCAGCCCGCGCTGTTTCAGATCGCCGAGCAAACCGGCAATCGGCTTATCGACCGCCAACGAATTCTTGGTGTGGCCCGATTGCAGATTGCTGTGTTGATCCCACACGTTGGGCGTGGAAACTTGGATGTGACGAACACCGGCTTCGGCGAACCGTCTCGCGAGTAGACATTGGCGGCCGTAGTTGTCAGTCGCTTTCTCGCCTATACCATATTGTTTCCGGATATGCTCGGGCTCTTCACTCATATCAATCACAGGCGGCGCCGAAGATTGCATGCGAAATGCCATTTCCATCGAGCGAATCATGCCTTCGATCGGCTTATGCTTCGTGCGATCAAAGTGCTTGCGATTGATCTGTTGCAGAAAGGCCAACTTGCGTGCTTGAACGGAGTCAGACGACAACGGTTTCAGAAACTTGAACGTTGCATCGGCGGGCAACTTGCCATTCTGCCCAATCGTCGTTGCTTGATGAGCGGCAGGCAAAAACGCCGGTCCATAATTCCGCGGACCACCATGCCCGGCCGCTGGGCTAATGCTAACAAATGTGGGCAAGTCTCGATTCGCTGTGGCAAGCCCGTAACTCACCCATGAACCAACGGACGGCCGCACAAAGTTGTCAGTGCCGGTATGAAGCATGCAAACGGCTTGGCCGTGCGATTGCCCTTTACTTTGTACGGATCGAATCACGCACAGATCGTCAACATACTTTGCGACCTCGGGAAACAGTGAGCTAACCCACAAGCCGCTGTCGCCATGTTGTTGAAACTTCCAAGGAGACCCCAACAACTTGGCCTGATTTGTGGCGGTCGGGTCCAAGTTCTTCGCCGGCGCGAACGGAAGCCGCTGCCCCGATCTCTTCTGCAATTCCGGCTTATAGTCAAACGTGTCGACATGCGAAGGGCCGCCGTGCATGAATAGGAAAATCACACGCTTCGCGCGCGGAGCGTGATGCAAGCCGACAGTGCTTTCGGCTTGTGCAATTCCTGACAACGCAACCGAGCCAAAGCCGCAAGCTGCTGACTTCAGTATTCCTCGACGTGTCAATTCGCTGGTAAGTTCGTATTGCATGGAGTTATGTCTGCAGCTCTGACTGAAACGGTATCAATCTAAATAAAGGAACTCGGTCGACGCGATCAGCACATGGGCAAGATGACCGCTGGCAACCGCCAAATCTTTCGAGCCTTGACTCAAGTCTTTCAGCAAGGCAACTGCCTGCTGCACTTCGGTTGAATCGGGCGTTCGTCCGAAGAGTCTCTTGTAAATCCACGTCACGACTTTCATGTGTTCTTGGGATTCAGCAACCGCAAGCTTTCCCAATTCCATCGCCTGTTGCTGAACGAATTCGCTGTTCAGCAAATACAAAGCCTGCGTCGGAACAGTCGTCTGGCTTCGCGTGCCCGAAACCAGATCGGGGTTCGCGGCGTCAAAAATGGCCAGTTCCGTAGCCATGTTATTCCGAGCGACCGGCAGGTAAACGGTTCTTTTGCGATCTTTCGCAAAAGAAAGCGGCTTATCCAAATCGACACCTTTCGGCGTCGCTGTTGCCTGACCGGGTTTCCGATCAAGCTGTCCGGAAAGGAACAAAATACTGTCACGAATTTCCTCAGCCGTCAGTCGGCGACGATTCTGCCGCCCAAACCACTGGTTACGTGGATCAGCTTCCGTGAGCTGTGGGTCAAGACGACTGCTTAACTGATACGTGCGACTTAAGACAAGCTCACGAATCAGCGATTTCACAGAACCTGCACGATTACGAAATGAGCGCGCCAAGTAATCCAGCAGAACGGGATGAGTCGGTACCGTTCCGAGTCGACCAAAGTTATCAACCGATGTCACGATCCCGCGTCCAAACAAATGATGCCAGACGCGATTAACGATCACTCGATCCAACAAAGCATTCGAGTCACTCGCCATCCATTCGGCCAGCTGAAGCCGACCGCTATGCCCTTCTGGGATTTGCGGTGCCGGTCCGTCATGGAGAACTCGAAGAAAGTTTCGTGGTATGAGATTACCCTTCCGACTGACCTCGCCGCGGACTCGAAGATGGATGTCGCCGGCATCTTTCACATCGCGAGGTGCCATGGCGAGCGGTGAGCCTTTCAACTCGCCAATCATCTTTGTCAATTCCTTGGCAAGTTGGCTTTCCGTCATTTTGAAGACTGGGTCGATTTCCGACTTGGCCAGCGTCTGAGCTTCTCGCTTCAGATCGGCGATCGGAATGAACTGCACAGCGTCCAGAATCACATAACCGTTCGTGCCCTCCGTCTCGATCACGATATTCGCTCGCCCGCCCTTTTCGAATTTGAACTGGCCGATCGGCGCGAACAATCCCGCAATACTGGGGACTTTGCGTTGATTCAGTGTGACGTTGAGCGTCTCGTTCCAGGCCTCGACACGAATTGGAACGTTGTTGGCTCGAGATTTGTGTGGCGAGTATGCAACGCGGACCTCGTAGACACCATTTTCAGGAAGACTCGCTCGGAACACTGCGCGGCTGGGACCTGTTCCTTGATCATAAACGACATAACCGTCTCCGAAGCGGTTCGCATTCAACGTGGACTTACGCCACTTGCCGATCAATTCCACATCGCGGTCGTCGTAAATCACGCCGGCAAGTGGCATCTCCTTGCCACTCTTGCGGCCGCCAGCTTTCTTCTTGAATTGGCTTTCAACTTTGAGTCGCATGACCAATTCCAGACGATCGACTTTCGCTTGCAGCTTAGCACGTTCCGGTTCAGGAATTGGCAACGGTTGCTCGACCCAACTGGCGACATTGACACAGCCGTTCCTCGTCCCGCATACCACTTGAGTTGACCGAAGAAAACCAGCCATCGCGTAGTAATCGTTCTGCGAAATCGGATCGAACTTGTGATCATGGCACCGGGCACAACCCAGAGTCAGCCCCAAGAAAGCTCGACCAATCGTGTCGAGTTGTTCATCAGCAGTGTCCAGCCGCAGCTTTTCTTTATCTCGTTCCGTCAGCATCTTCGGTCCAAGCGAAAGAAACGTTGAAGCGATTAGTTGATCGGCACGCTGCTTATCCGTTTTCGCCGGCAAGAGGTCTCCAGCAAGCTGTGCTCGGACAAAGTCGTACCAAGAGAGATCGCGATTGAAAGAATCGATGACCCAGTTCCGATAACGCCAAGCTTGATAAAACGTAAAGTTCCGATCGCCCCCGTTCGAGTCAGCGTAACGAGCAACATCCAACCAATGCCGCCCCCACTTCTCACCGAAGCCCGGACGGGACAACAGGTCATCGACGATCACTGCGAAAGCTTCTTGAGAAGGATTCGCTATGAACGCGTCGACTTCCTTCTGCGTCGGTGGCAATCCCGTCAAGTCATAGTGGACTCGGCGAATCAATTCGGTGGGACTGGCATCAGCCGCTGGCTTGAAACCCTGCAGTCGTAACTTCTCGAAAATGAACGAGTCGACATCGGTTTGCCCCCAACCGCCGTCACGAACTGCTGGCACGGCGTGTCTTGGCAATGAGCGGAAAGCCCAACCACGTCTAGCACTTTTGTAGTCAATTTCTTCATGACGAACGGCATTCGAAATCGCGGAATTACGAGGGTCGGGAGCTCCCATCTTCACCCACTTTTCGAGGATCGCAATGTTCTTCTCGCTAAGCCGACCATCTGGCGGCATTTGCAAGTCCTCGTCGGTATAACGAATCGACTGAATCAGCAGGCTTGATTCAACTTTTCCAGGAACGATCGCTGGCCCAGACTCGCCACCTTCGGCCCAGCCAGCTTTTCGATCAAGCCACAGCCCGCCATTGCGTTCGTCCGCTTTCTCGGAATGACATTCGTAACAATGCTTCACAAGAATCGGACGCACATCGCGCTCAAAGAATCCATCCCCGTCCGCAGCCAAACCAGTCACTGGCAAGGACACGACGAGACCAAACGCCAAGAGCACTAGAATCATCGTAAGTCGCATGGATTCAATCTTTGTTCACCACCCGCAAACACCGCCAAGAGGGATCGCGAGCGCCGCAATTCGATCCTTAAATCATACACTCATTGCGCACTTGATGTCAGATCAGCGGGGCGGAATGCACTCACGATTGGCGCAGTGCCGGCACGATTTCTGTTCTTGCGGCGTGAGCGCCAGGGGCGATGCCGACAAGTGCTCCTGTGATTGTGGAGACGGCTAGTCCAATGATTGCCAGTCGCGTAGACGGCGTGAAGGCGATAGTTACGGCTTCGGCACCGATTGAAAGGCTGCTGAGCTTCAACGTCAGCATGGCGAGAGAAACGCCGATGATTCCACCAGAAATGCTGAGCAATACGCTTTCGGTGATGATGAGCCGAAAGACTCGGGCACCTGAAAAGCCGATGGTTTGCAGGACCGCGTGTTCCTTGATGCGGTCCTCGACCGACATGATTGTTGTTGTCGCGACCAAGGCCAACACGAGTCCAACGCAGGCGTATCCCAGGTAATGAGCCATGCTGATCAGTTGCGTTAAGTCGCCCAAACTCCTGGCTTGGAAGACGCCTTTAGGGCGAGTGTCGGTTTCGACAGGACCGCCACGAAACTTGTCGTCGATCTCCTTGCATTTCGCGAGCGTGTCGACGCCGCTGTTCAACAGGATCTCTAACTGAGTCACCGTACCTACCAGATTTGCGCCTTTGCTGCGTTGTAAGAACTCGAGGTGTGAGTAGATGTAGTTCTCTTCGGCGGGATCGTTGCTCTCGAAGATTCCGGCGACGTCGACACTCAAGTCACCTATCGAAAACTTATCGCCGACCTTGATATCTCTGCGGCGAGCGACTGCTCGCCCCACGACCGCGGCGTCTTGGTTCTCTTCAAACTCGGCCCAATTTCCTGATGCGAGTTCAAAGTCACGTGCTTTGCGAAGCTTCTTGGGAGGAACTCCATAAAAGACGATGACGTCCAGGCTTGCTCGGCAATTGTTTGTGAAGACCTGGACAGGCACGACGTCCTTAACACCATCAAGTTTGACAATCTGTTCGTCATAGTCCTGCGGAAGGTGACTTGTCGCGGGACAGAATTTATTGGCCTGGAAAGAAATCAATGACCCTTTAGCCTTTTGACGCCGCTGCAAATCATCCATCCCCTCTTGCACTGCACCAACAAAGCAGAAGACAAATAGAGCGACCGCGGAACCGCTAACGGTTAGAATCGTCCGCGAGCGATGTCGCCAGAGCGTCCTCAAAATGTAGGGCACAAATTTCATTTTGAGTCTTGTCCCTCATCCCTTGACTCTTGTTTCAGTCGACCCCGATCGAGTTTGAACTGCTTGTCGGCGATCTTTGCGGCGTCAGCATCGTGTGTGACCATTAGTAGCGTCACATTCAGTTGCTTGTTCAACTGCTTGAGCAGTTCGAGGATTTGCTCTGAGGTGTCGGCATCTAGATCTCCTGTGGGCTCATCGGCCACAACGACTTTGGGGTGAGCTACGATTGCTCGGGCGATGCCAACGCGTTGTTCTTGGCCCCCGGAGATTTGGCGCGGATAGTGGTCGGCTCGGTCCAAAAGATCGACGGCCCTGAGTGCAACTTCGATTCGCTTACGTCGCTCGCGCGATGACATCGGCAGCAAGAGAAGCGGTAGCTCGATGTTCTCGTACGCTGTCAGCACTGGCACCAGATTGTGAGTCTGAAAGATGTATCCCATGTTGGCGGCCCGCCAATTGGCCAATTTGGTGCGAGATAGCACTGTCGTGTCTGTCCCATCGATGACAATACTGCCGTTGTCAGGTTGGTCGATGCTGGCAATCAGGTTCAGTAGTGTCGACTTCCCTGTGCCGCTGGCACCCATCAAAGAAATGAACTCACCCTGTTCGATATCCAGAGACACGTCATCCAACGGCGTGATGATTTCATCGCCTTTGTGATATCGCTTCGTGACATTCTTGATTTCAATCAGCGGCATTGCAGACCAACTCTTGTCTCGTGAGTCATTTCAGATCGCGACCTATCGTGTTTTCTTCGGCCGTGATTCGGATTCGATCGCCATCGCGGAGACTTTCCGTTCCGGTTGCGATGATTCGCGTGGTTACGTTCAAACCGCGAGTGACTTCAACCACCCCGTTTCCCATTGCGACTCCGGTCTCGATTTGCGTGCGTCTTGCAATTTGGTCGGATTGATCAGCGACCCATACATACGATTGATCACTCTCGTCGAAGATCAGCGAAGTTGGGACAAGAACACGAATCACTTGCTTCTGAGGGCTCGTTGTTTGTGCTTCGCTGCCTTGCAAAAATGCGACGTCGACCAGCATTTCCGGTTTGAAAACGGGCGGTGGATCCGCGATCGCTACTTTGACTTGCAGCGTGTTCTTTTGAATGTCCGCCTCCGAACTTCTGAACAAAACTTGGCCGGCAATGGGCGAGGGTAACGCCGGGTTGTCGATTTCGACCGCCTGCCGAAGACTCACTTTGGGGATGTCTTCGAAGCGGACGTCTACACGGACTTGCAATATGTTCGGTTGATACATCGTGACAACAGTGCTGCCGTCGTGACCTTCCATCTGCGTCATTCCACTTCCGATACGTGCTCCTGGATGCGCGATCAATCGGAAGACTCGACCGTCACTTGGTGCGATGACGGTCATTCGATCCAGCCGAAGTTTCACCTCCGCCAAGGCGACCGTAGCCTGTTCCACTCGAGCTGTCGCTGCGTTGACTTTGGCGTCCGCTTGTTCTTTTGCTTCCAGTTCGTCAACTAACAACTCCAGCTGTTTCTTGAGCGCATCGCGGCGCGCGATCAATGCCGACTGCTCTTTGACCAGCGATTCGTTTCGATCCTTGAGTTCCTCGACCAGCGCCGTGGCGGAATCGCGTTTGGACTTAGCGATGTCGATCTCGACACCAGCAACGACACCTTCGGCCGACTTCTTTCCTTCGTAATCCGTGTCAGCCGCCTTCAAGTCAGCCTCGGCCCGTCGTATTGCAAACGGCAAGTTCTTGAGTGCCGTTTGAATCTTCGCCAACGATGCCTCGGCGTCGCGTAGTGTGGCTTCCAGATGGACTGGCAGTTTCCATCGAGTTTCTGCGGCCTTGTATTGAGCCTTTGCCTCGTCCAACTCGGCTTCTCGCAACTTCAAGTCCGCGGTTGCACGATCGAATGCCAACTTCGCATCGTCTTTGACAAGCTGCGCAACGGCGTCGCCGGCTTTGACAGGTTGGTCTTCCACCACGAGAAGTTTTTCGACCACACCCGGTGCCAACGCGGCGACCCGGACTGGCGTTGGCCGAGGTTCGATCCAACCCGCC